>NZ_JBAWAC010000521.1:0-7150 GCF_049589095.1 Haladaptatus sp.
CTCGGGAACAGGGACAGACGGCAACGAGCTCGAAGTTGATCCCGCGTCATTCTACTTTCGACCAAATTTTCTTCTTTGATTTTCAGAATTTCTAATTAGAGAAAACTTAATGCACAGGAATTAAAATCGCGAGACATGTCACCGAAAGCTCCCAACGTGACTCGTCGTCGTGTCCTCCTGACGACGGTAGGGTGTGTTTCTACACTCGCAGGCTGTAATTCTGCCAGTCTCTCCTTCACGGACGACGAATCGAAGAAAGACAAAGTGAAAGACCACAAGCCGCTCGACAGTCCGTGGCCGACGACAGGCGCAACACCACAGCGGACTGGAGTCGCTTCGGACGCACGGTTGCCACCAACTGATGCCGAAGCGACCCCGGCAATGAAGCGGGATGACCCCGCCTACGGGGGCATCGAAATGGCTCCAGTCGTCGCCGATGGAACCGCCTATGCGACGGCAGCGACAGGACACGTCATCGCCCGCGGCACGCACGAATGGACGGTGTCCGTTGATGCACCGGCCGGGTTGACACCGACAATCGCGGATGGCACGGTGTATGCACCCACTACGAGCGTATCCTCGCCCTCGACCCACAGGGGACGAACGATGGCAAACCGAGAACAAGGCTGTCAGCCGCGATATCGGCAATGCGGTTTCGACTGCGGCGAACGGGTCCGTCTTTCTCGGAACTGAGGACGTTACAGCGCTCGACCAAGGTACGGGGAAGGAGCAGTGGGTGGGCAAGTACCGGAAATCGACGACGACGTGGGGAATCGCCACGACTGGAAAACGCACGGTGGCGATTGCAGCGTTCGACGGCGAGAAGGGCACACTCGCCAGTTTTGGGTTAGATGGAACTCGTCAGTGGACGACTTCGATCGAAGTCAGCAACGAGCCACCACGTCCGACGATTGCGGATGGGACGGCGTACGTCGCGAACGGTGCGGGAACGCTCTACGCGGTAGCTCTCGAAAACGGGGCAGTCCAGTGGAAAGTCACGATTGACGATGGTGTGAAAACCGGTATCGCGGTCTACGACGGAACGGTGTTCGTGCCGGGCGGGGCTGACGGAACACTTCGCGCAATCGATGCGGGAGATGGAACGGTTCGGTGGACACAACACGTCGGACAGGCTGCGGCCCCGGGAGTCGTAGAGAAGCAACTACTCGTGAGTGGGACGGACGTTTCGGGACCGAAATCGGACGCCGGGGTTGCTGTATTTGATCCCGCCACAGGGGAAAAGAGACGGACGTACGCCGTCAATATTGCTGGTCCCTTTGCCGTCGGTGATGGGGCGATTTATGTTCGCCATGTCGATGATTCATCGCTGTGGACGATACGGTAGCAGACGTAGGCAGTGTCGCTCGGCAGGCGAGTGTGGATTGGGACGAACGAGGCCCGACATTCATCACACCGGGGGTTGAACAGCGAACGAATGCGTACGCGCTCGATCGTCCCGCTTTGCTTGGTCCTCCTCATCGTACTGTTCTCCGGGGCATACGTGGCTGGCTACCACGTCCCCGGCGAACGGACGCTCGATACGGCCCGCGGAGTACAGGTGGTGGACGTTCCACACGACCAGCCGAAACGGCTGACCGACCCGAACCGGACGCAGTTTCGTCGCTGGGTGGAGTTTTACGTCCATCGCGGTATCAACGAACAGCGAGCGGAACACGGACTCGCCCCGCTCGAATTCGACGGTGCGCTACGCGACATCGCGAGAGACCACAGTGTCGATATGGGGAAGGAAGGATACTTCGCGCACGTGTCGCCGTCGGGTGCCGACCCAAATGACCGCTATCGGCGGGCAGAGTACTACTGCCTTCGGGGTGCGGGGGAGAACATCGCGTACACCTACTTCAACCGGCGGGTTCGAACCGACAATGGGACTGTAGTGCGATATCGGACGGCGAAGGAACTCGCTCGTGGAATCGTTTCACAGTGGATGCACTCGCCGGAACACCGAAAGAACCTACTCTCCAAAAATTGGAAGCGAGAAGGCCTGGGAATCTATTATACTCGGGATGGAAGAATATATGCAACAGAAGACTTCTGCTAAATCGGTGCAAAAAATTAAATAGTTAGGGTCACCTCTCAAAAACGAACATTCGCCCGGTCGATAGACGACACAATGAACGAAGAAGCAGACGAGACGAAGGAGACGCCACTGTCGAGAGATATCATCTTTCAGATACTGAGCAATCAACGGCGACGATACGCACTTCACTACTTGCGACGCAGGGAAGAAGCGGCCGAAATCGGGGAGCTTGCGACGCAGATCGCGGCGTGGGAGAACGACGTCATCGTCGACGAAGTAACCTCACAACAACGCAAACGGGTGTACAACACGCTCCAACAGGCACATCTGCCGAAACTCAACGAGACGGGCTTTATCAACTACGACCCGGCACATGGTGACATCACGTTGACCGAGCGGGCCGAGCTCTTGAACACGTATCTCGAAATCGTTCCCGACAACGACCTCCCGTGGTCAGAGTACTACTTCGTTTTGGGCTGTATCAGCCTCGCACTGTTAACCGGGGCACAACTCGGTGCCGGACCGCTCGGTCTCGTACCGGTACTGTGGTGGGCACTCGGACTCGCCGTACTGGTGACGATTTCCGGCGGGGTCCACATGTACTACCATCGAAACCATCGTCTCGGTCACAGGGAAGTGCCACGAGAAAACTGATCGAGTGGACACCGGTGGAGGGACGTTCCGAGAAACGACGAGCGTCGAGACGTGAAAGGGGAGGTAGGGGTGAACCGCGCATCGGAGTATATAAATAGGAGTTTGAGAATCGGATTTTCATCGAGAGGCTCGTGTTAACTAGTATCGTGATTTTCGTCGTACCGACCGCCTTACGGCGATTTTCTGTTTCAAAATTCGATGGATGGATGTCCGCGAACGAGGCGGTGGATAAAGATTTATATAGAAGCACAAACATAGTCGCCATTGTACTATGAGTCAGCGCATGCAAGGTCAGCCGATGATCGTAATGTCCGAAGACTCCCAGCGAGTCAAGGACAAGGACGCGCAGGAACACAACATCACTGCGGCGCGAGCGGTGGCGGACGCCGTCCGCTCCACACTCGGTCCGAAAGGGATGGACAAGATGCTCGTCGATTCGATGGGCGACGTGACCATCACGAACGACGGTGTCACCATCCTCAAGGAGATGGACATCGACAACCCGACGGCCGAGATGATCATCGAAGTCGCCGAAACCCAAGAGGACGAAGCGGGTGACGGGACGACGACGGCCGTCGCGGTGACGGGTGAACTCCTCAAGAACGCACAGGACCTCCTCGAACAGGACATCCACCCGACGGCAGTCATCAAAGGCTTCCACCTCGCAAGCGAGAAAGCACGCGAGGAGATCGACAACATCGCGGACGAGGTCGACACTGACGACGAAGACCTCCTTCGCAAAGTCGCGGAAACCAGCATGACCGGCAAAGGTGCCGAACTCAACAAGGAAGTCCTGAGCCAGATCATCGTCGACGCGGTTCAGTCCGTCACCGTCGAAGAGACGGTCGACCTCGAATACGTCAACATCGAGACTCAGACCGGCCGCTCGGCTGGTGAGTCCGAACTGCTCGACGGCGCGGTCATCGACAAGGACCCCGTCCACGACAACATGCCGAGCTCCGTCGAGGACGCGAAAGTTCTCCTCCTCAACGAAGCCGTCGAAGTCGAGGAAACCGACGTCGACACCGAGATCTCCATCAACGACCCCGATCAGCTCAAGAACTTCCTCGACCGCGAGGAAGCACAGCTGAAGGAGAAGGTCGATCAGATCATCGACACGGGCGCGAACGTCGTCTTCTGCCAGAAGGGCATCGACGACCTCGCACAGCACTACCTCGCGAAGGAGGGCATTCTGGCCGTCCGACGCGCGAAGAAGAGCGACATCAAGTTCCTCCGAGAGGTTCTCAACACGAACATCGTCTCGGACCTCGACAGCGCGTCCGCGGACGACGTTGCAGAAGGTAGCGTCACCCGCGACGACAGCGACGAGCTGTTCTACGTCACGGGCGGCGAGAACTCCCACGGTGTCACGCTCCTCCTCCGCGGCTCCACCGACCACGTCGTCGACGAGCTCGAACGCGGCATCACGGACGCGCTGGACGTCGTGGCCCAGACCGTCAGTGACGGCCGAGTTGTCTCCGGTGGCGGTGCCATCGAAGTCGAACTCGCCTCCCGACTCCGCGACTACTCCGACAGCGTCGAGGGCCGCGAACAGTTGGCCGTCGAAGCGTTCGCCGACTCGCTCGAACTCGTCCCGCGCGTTCTCGCCGAGAACGCAGGACTGGACTCCATCGACACGCTCGTCGACCTCCGCGCGGAACACGAGGACGGCGAGAAACGCGCCGGCCTGAACGTCTTCAGCGGCGACGTCGAAGACACGTTCGAGGCAGGCATCGTCGAACCCGCACACGCCAAGGAGCAGGCACTCTCCAGTGCAACCGAGGCTGCGAACCTCGTGCTCAAAATAGACGACATCATCTCCGCCGGCGACCTCTCCACCGACAAGGGTGGCGACGAAGGCGGCGCACCCGGCGGCATGGGTGGCATGGGCGGCATGGGTGGTATGGGCGGCGCGATGTGAAGATAGGGCACTAACAACCTCTTCCATCCGGGCTTTGCCCCAACCGCACCCGAGGAATCGTCTATCGAACTCGAACCGATTTTTTGGACTCACGTCGGAAAGCAGTGGATAGCGGTGCATAGCGGGATCACTGTGGACTATGTTCGTTGATGACCGTCGTTTTCGTCAACCCCGGAAAAACGACCATCGAAAACGTCGCCGACTTCGGAACGTACGACCTGTCGATTGCCGTCGATGGGATGCCCAATCGGAGTCGAATCTGGCACGCGACGGACTGCAACCATCTCACGATAACGATACGGAAAGACAGCGTGAAATTCGCCGAGAAGACGTGCTGATTCGGGTCGGAATCCGGTTTCGTCGTCGCGGGGCGGTGAACCGTAATCAGGCAGATAGAAAATCGGCCACCGTCCGATTTTAACCCCGAGCGAACTGAGGAGTCGTCTCTTGAACTCGAATCGATTTTTGAATCCACGTCGAATAGGACTCGTTTTGCCGGAGGTTACTGCAAGCAAGCTAATGAATGTGAATCTCCTTCGAATACTTCCGAGATCAAGAATTCACACGATTCCCCCCGAAACATTCCTCAAATCAGCAGAGGAGACGACGATCGGGAGCAAAAATCGGTAAAAGATGGAACTAAGTGGGAACCACGTATCCCTCCAAATATGGAGACACTCCTGCTGAATCAGGATGCCGTAGACGAGAACACACAGATGCCCGAACTCATTCGGGCCATCGAGGACGCCTTCGCGGCGTACGCGACCGGGAACGCACAGATGCCCGCGAAGTCCTACATCGACCTGCCGCAGTACAACGGCGACTTCCGGTCGATGCCCGCCTATCTGGACGCGGACGGTTGGGACGCGGCCGGAATCAAGTGGGTCAACGTCCACCCCGACAACCGCGATAGTTTCGACCTGCCGACCGTCATGGGGACGATGATCTACAGCGACCCCGAGACGGCCTACCCGCTCGCCATCATGGACGGGACGGAACTCACGATGAAGCGCACGGGCGCGGCCGCTGCCGTCGCGACGGACCACCTCGCCGTCGAGGATGCGACGAGCATGGGTCTGGTCGGCGCTGGCGTCCAGTCGTACACCCAGTTGGAAGCCATCTCGAAGATTCGCCCCATCGAGGAAGTCGTCATCAGCGACCTGGACGAGGAAGCGGTCGCGGACTTCATCGACTACTTCGACGACGAGTTCGACGTTCGCGCCGGATCGATTTCGGAAGCGGCGTCCTGTGACATCCTCTCGACCGTGACGCCGGTCGAATCCCCCATCGTCTCGGCCGACGCCGTCGGCGAGCACACCCACATCAACGCGATGGGTGCCGACGCGGAAGGCAAACACGAGATCGCGGACGAGGTGCTGTTGAACGCGAAACTCGTCATCGACGACCACGCCCAGACCACCCACTCGGGCGAGATCAACGTCCCGTACAACGAGGGAACCCTCACGGACGACGACATCCACGGCGACATCGGCGACATCGTGATCGGCGACTTGGAGGGCCGCACCGGAGACGACGGCGTCACCGTCTTCGACAGCACCGGACTGGCGATTCAGGACGTTGCCGCCGCACACGTCGTCTACGAGCACGCGAACGAGAACGACAACGGCTACCCGTTCGACCTTCTCGGCGTCTGATTCAGGGATCCGAACTGGATTGAAGCGGGCCGTTTTTTGGTGATTTCAACCCCAGTGGCTACTCCTCGTCGCCGACCGGTGCCCGCGTCGTGAGTTCGTCGGTCAGCTTCGAGATGACCCAGACGATGATCAGGAACGGCAGCAGCGGGATCAACAGGACGAGCAGGCCGAGAAAGATACCCGCGCCGATGGTGTTCATCTCCCTGTCCGAATGACCGTAGTAGGGCGGCGTGGCGGTTCGCACGACCTTCGTGACCGGATGGTCTTCCGACTCCTCCTGACTCATGGGAGAAAGAAGGCGGGAAAAATGATAAACATTCGCACGACACGAACGCATTGCGCGTTCGATCCGGATTCGATCGATCGGTGACGATGGAGTTCCAGTGGAAACCACGGGGTAGTGAACACGACGAGTACATCGCGGACGATCATCGTACGAGTGCCAAACGGCGTTCGAGGACGAACACGGGACTCGACGAACGGTTCCTGTTGCAACCAGCGAACGTTTTTACGGGAGAGCGACCAACGTCGGACTATGGAACCCGCGAGCGGCGACGTGGAGTACGAACCACGCAGTGTGAAGGAGGTTTTGGCGGAGATGAAGGACACGGCGGAACTTCTGATCGACCTCTCGTACTCCGCGGTCCTCCACGGCAGTGACGACATCGCCGAGGAGGTGCTCGCGCTCGAAGGGAAGATGGACGTGCTTCAGTTGCAGGCGCGGATGAGCCTGCTCATGGCCGCCAGAAGTCCGGAAGACGCCGAGGAACTCGCACCCGTCCTCGGCGTCGTCGGAGCCGCGGAGAAAATCGCCGACGCGGCGGGCGACATCGCGAAGGTGGTGTTGGAGGATATCGGTCTCCCGCAGGCGATGCGGGCGAC
>NZ_JBAWAC010000522.1:0-2731 GCF_049589095.1 Haladaptatus sp.
CGAAGGCGGTCCCCGCGGAGCGAGATGTCGATGTCGTCCTTCTCGAAGCCCGGCAGGTCGGCGGTGACGACGAACTCGTCGCCACGGTCGGCCATATCGAGCGACATGCCGCCGGGTTGCCAGCCCATACCGCCCCCGCCGAACTGGTCACCCATGCTCTCGAACTGGCGGCCCATTCGTTCGAACAGTTCCTCTAATTCATCGAAAGGATTCTTTCGTCCGGCCATGATTCCGTCTCACCGTTCGACGTACGACGGCTTAAAAATTCACGCCGGAAGTCACGTCACCCGTCGATGACGTGTTGCGTGTCGTAGGATCCGAGTCGCCGCACCCATCCGTTCTCCGCGAGCGACTCGACTTCGGCGAGCGCGTCTTTGGCGCGTTTCTCGTACAGACCCGCCTCGAAGTCGAGATGGAAGACGTAGTCGCCGAGTCGTTCCCCGCTCGGTCGTGATTCGACGCGGGTGAGGTTGATGGCGCGGTCGGCGAACGGTTCGAGGAGCGAGAGCAGGAGACCGGGATAGTTCGAACCGGGATACACGACGAGCGAGGATTTGCCGCCCGCGTCGGAGCGTTCGTCCGCGGGCGCGAGGACGAAAAACCGGGTCGCGTTCGACGTGCGTTCCTGGATGTCCTCCGCGAGGATGGTCAGTTCCCCGGCGTTATCAGGGTGGGCGATACCGGCCACTGACGAGTCGGCGCGGGCGCGTTCGACGCCACGAGCGGTGCTCGTGACGGCCTCCCGTTTCACGTCGGGGTACTCGCGTTCGAGGTACGGCCGACATTGGGCGAGCGCCTGTGCGTGGCTGGCGACCGTCTCGAAGTCGGCATTCTGGGCCATCAGGGCGTGACGGATCGGCGTCACGAGTTCGCGGACGACCGCGACATCGTTGTCCGCGAGGGCGTCCAGCGTCGCCGTGACGCTTCCTTCGATGCTGTTCTCGATGGGGACGACGCCGCGAGCGTACTCGCCACCGGCGACCGCTTTCACGATGTCGGTGACGGATTCCAGGAATTCGACGTCGTCCGCGACTGCGCTGGCGGCCCGATGTGAGTAGGTACCCGCCGGGCCGAGGGTTACTGCTTGCATGGCCAGGGGTTTCGAGTGGGGAGGCAAAAACGCGTCGGGGACGGTCAATTATGTCGGCAACAGTGAATAATCGGAGATCACGGTCGCGTCGAAATCACGTATGTTCGGCGGCCGTCGTTCGGTCCACGAGTTGGTACACCTGACTCGGGTCGTCGTATTCATCGTGATCCGGATACACGAAGGCCAGTTCCTGGGCTTCGAACCCCTCGAACCATTCACGCCATCCGACGGTCGCCAGCGCGTCAGTGTCGTCCATGTTCGGGAATTTGATTCGGAGGTATTCGATGCTGTGGGGGGTCATCTCGTCCGTCGCCGGGCGACCGTCGTGTTTTTCGACCCACTGCATTATCGCGTCGTGATTCGTCGTTACCGTTCCATGGTTCGTGTCGATCGTCTCGTTGAGCATGAGTCCTCGTGTCGGTCGTTCGTTGGGGACGTTTCCGTGTCAGTTCCGGGCTTGCATACGCAGGGCAACCTTAATCTTGATCGTCATATCACGGTGGGAAACGAGCAGGAGGAACGCGTGACGGCGGTCGCTTTTAAGATGATGAACAGCGAACTCACGTACATGGTGAGCGATTCAGGTGAAGATCCGGACGTGGAGATCGATGTGGACCGACTCGAACTCGGACAAACCGTCTACGACGACGACGGAAACCGATTGGGAGACATCCGCGGCTTCGACGACTCCGGCTTTTACGTTACCATGCGGGAGGGCTACGAAGCACTCTCAGTGGAGCATGCCCGTGCGGGCCACGAGCTCGGCGAAGCGGAGCTGATGTGGCGCTGCTCGAACTGCGGCGAGATGGGTGATCTGGACGACAACCTACCGGATACCTGTCCCAACTGCGGCGTCCCGAAGGAAGAACTCTACTACTGGACGGAAGACTGAGAGTCGAAAGACGGCTGAATTTTTCACCCTCGGATTCCTCGGTCGGGTATGAACGTGGTCGTGTTCGGTGCGGGGAGTCTCGGCAGTCTCGTCGGCGGATTGCTCACCCGTGAGCACACGGTGACGCTCGTCGCCCGTGACCCACACGCGAGCGCGGTACGCGACGCCGGACTGACGGTGGGCGGCGAGTTCGATTTTCGAGTTCGGCCCGACGCGACCACCGACGGGACCGGTCTCCGCGCCGACTGCGCCGTCGTGACGGTCAAGGCCTTTCACACCGCCACCGCCGCCGAGCAGTTGGCTTCGGGCGAGTTCGGGGCCGTCCTCTCGTTGCAGAACGGAATGGGAAACGAGGCCATCCTCGCCGACCACCTCGACTGCCCCGTCCTCGCCGGAACCGCGACCTACGGCGCGGTGCTGTCCGAACCCGGCCACGTCGAGTGTACCGGGGTCGGCGACGTGGTGCTCGGTGCACGCCGCGGCGGACGTTCGAACGCGGCGGACAGGGTCGGGGAGGCGTTTTCCGCGGCGGGCATCGAGACGACGATTGCCGAGGACATGCCCCGAAGGCTGTGGGAAAAGCTCGCGGTCAACGCGGGAATCAACCCGACCACCGCGCTCGCGCGGGTCGAAAACGGTGCGCTGCTCCGCGGGGACGCCGAAGCTATCGCGGCGACGGCGGCCCGTGAAACGGCCGCCGTCGCGCGTGCCGAAGGCGTCGAGTTGACGGACGAGGACGCGGTCGGTGC
>NZ_JBAWAC010000523.1:0-2858 GCF_049589095.1 Haladaptatus sp.
CAGTTCCGTCTTCGATTTCTTCACGTTCGGCGTGCTACTGATCGGTCTTCGAGCGACCGTCACGGAGTTTCGGACCGGCTGGTTCGTGTTCTCCGTCCTCACGGAGGTGCTGATGGTCCTCCTGATCCGAACCAGAAAGCCGCTTTTCGAAAGTCGCCCGAGCGGGCCGCTCGTCGTCGCCTCGCTCGCAATCGCGCTCCTAACCCCGCTCTTCCCGATGCTGTTCCTCGGTCGGGTGTTCGACTTCACGCCGCTGACGATAACCCTCTTCGTGGCGTTGCTCGGCCTCTTGGTCGGCTATCTGCTCACGATCGAAGTCGTGAAGCGGCTTTTCTATCGACATATCTCCCTCTGAGATTTCTCATCGCTCGCTCGGAACCCGCGCCACACGTTTTTACACGACCGTGGTGTGTGAGAGTCATGGTCGTACGGATGGGAGGGATAGGAATCGGGGGTATCGGCCACCTGGAGTTGAATTTGGCAGCAGGGATGGACGACGTTACCATCGTTGCCGGCGCGGATACAGCGACGGGAGCGCGTGCCGTATTCGAATCCGAGTTCGATGCGCCCGGGTACGAGGACTATCGGACGCTTCTCGACGAGCATGGCGGGGAGTTGGATGGGATGTTGATCGCGACGCCACACGCCTTTCACTACGAGCAAGCGACCGCTTGCTTGGAAGCGGGAATCGACGTTTTGTTGGAAAAACCGATGACGACCGACGTACGGGATGCCGTCGATCTGATCGAAACGGCACGACGACACGACCGTGTCCTCAAAATCGGGTACCAGCGCCATTTTCATCCCGTCTTTCAGATGATTCGGCACCTCATCGCCAGCGATCGTATCGGGAATGTCCACACCGTTGCCTGTTACATTGGACAGAATTGGTTCTCCTCACATCGGGGGTCGTGGCGGGTCGACCCGTCGATATCGGGTGGCGGCCAACTGTACGACACCGGTTCACACCTCCTCGATGCGCTCCTGTGGGTGACGAACGGGGTTCCGGAGACGGCGACTGCGTCCATCGAGTTCGCCAAGCCGGACATCGACGTGAGTGCGGCGCTCACGACACGACTGCGACTGGACGGGAGGGCGGCAATCGCGAGTATCACCGTGACGGGGGATGGTGTCGAGATGGACCCACGCGAGGGGTACGTCGTGTGGGGGACACGCGGCGGTGTGGTGTACACCGGTGACTACCTGTACATCGAACACAAGGGAGCGACCAGATACACGGTGCCGACGGGGACGAAGTCGAACTTCGATATCGCGACGAGACGGAAGGTGGCGGACTTCGTCACCGCCATCGACGACGGCGAACGGCCGATCGTCCCGGACGAAGCCGTCCACGTCACCGCACTGACGGAGGCGGCGTACATGGCCGCCGCCGAAGAGCGAACCGTCGACGTCCAGCGTCTGGTTTCCGAGGCGAAACAAGCGTGAACCGGCGGGTTCGAAGGGGGTAAAATGGTTCTGGAGAGCCGAGCAGGAATCGCCGTTACCCCTCAGTCATCCTCCATTTCTGCGACCCGAAGCATCGTTTCGAGCCCGACGTCGGGGGTGACGGAGATCGAGTCGATGTCCGCGTCGAGGAGGAACTCGACGAAGCCGGGGACGGTCGATGGGGCGTCGCCACAGATACCGACGCGACGGTGGTGGCGATGTGCCGTTTCGATCAGCGAACGGATGGAGCGTTCGACGGCTTCGTCGTCCTCGTGGAACAACGGTGCGAGCCGTGCGGAGTTCCGGTCGATGCCGAGCGTGAGTTGCGTGAGGTCGTTCGAGCCGATGGAAAAGCCGTCGAAGACGTCGCTGAACCGATCCGCCGAAACGACGTTCGATGGGAGTTCGGCCATCACGTACACGTCGAGGTCGTCCATCGTCAACCCGAACTCCGCCATGAGTCGCTTCACCTTCTGTCCCTCGTCCGGCGTTCGACAGAACGGTACCATCACGATCACGTTGTCCAGACCGACGTCCTCCCGAACGCGGCGAAGCGCTTCACATTCGAGGCGAAACGCCTCCCGAAACCGCGAGTCGTAGTATCGGGAGGCACCGCGCCAACCGAGCATCGGGTTCGCCTCCGTGGGTTCGTACCGACGGCCGCCGCGGAGGTTTCGGTACTCGTCAGTCTTGAAGTCGCTGAGACGGACGATCACGTCACGAGGGTGGAACGCGGCGGCGATCGTCGCGATGCCGGTTCGAAGCTGTTCGATGAATCGCTCCGACGCGTCGTGTTCGATGGCGTACAGCGGGTGGTCGCCGATGGCGGACGTGATGATGAACTCCTCGCGGGCGAGTCCAACCCCATCGACCGGAAGGTCGGAAAGCGAGAACGCACGGGACGGGTCCCCGAGGATGAGCATCACGTCCGTTTCCGTCTCGGGAATCTCGTCGAGCCGCTCCTCGTGAACGTCGTAGACGAGCGTTCCGGCGTACACGCGACCCGTCGTTTCGGTACAATCGACCGTCACCTCGTCGCCGTCGCGGAGCGTTTTCATCGCGTCGTCGGCACCGACGATGGCGGGCAATCCGAGTTCCCGCGAGACGATGGCCGCGTGTGACGTTTTCCCGCCGTGCTCCGTGATGATTCCCGCCGCCTTCCGCATCACCGGCTCCCAGTCGGGGTCGGTCGTCTCGGTGACGAGAACGTCCCCCGCTTCGAATCGATCCATTTCGCGGATATCGGAGAGGATTCGAACCGGTCCGGTACCGATGGCGGTCCCGACCGAGACGCCTTCCATTAGAACGTCGCCTTCCTCGGTTCGGCGGTAGGTTCGGACGGTTCGTTCCGTCGTCGCCGCGTGCACCGTTTCCGGCCGCGCTTGGACGATGAACAGTTCGTCCCGCTCGCC
>NZ_JBAWAC010000524.1:0-3502 GCF_049589095.1 Haladaptatus sp.
TCATCGCGAAGGTCAGGTCGCGACCGAATGCGGCCATGAACGCGATGACCAGCACGAGGAACGGAATCGCGTACAGGGTCTCCGCGAACCGCATCAGTACGTCGTCGGTCCATCCGCCGTGGTAGCCTGCCACCGCACCGAGTATCGTCCCGCAGATGAGTCCGAACCCGGTCGAGACGATGCCGACCTGCATGGCGATGCGTGAACCGTAGACGAGTCGAACGAGGATGTCCCGACCCCGGTGGTCCGTCCCGAGCGGGTACTCCCACAATCCCTTCCCGAACGTGTTGCTCGTCATCGCCGGAGGGCGCAGGATCTTGGCGTTCGTTGGATCGTTCACCGGGTTGTGCCAGAAGCTGCTCACGATGGCGTAGTCGAACAGTTTCGCGTCGATCCACGCGAACACTGCGAGGAACAGGATGAACCCGATGATGTAGAGGCCGATCCTCGCGGTGGTGTCCCGTCGGACCTGTTCGAGCGCATAGCGCCAGCCGACGTTGGCCTCGACTTTCGCTTCCCCTCGGTCGGTCGCGTTGGCGTTTCGAACGTCCGTCGAATTTGCTTCACCAGTTCCCATTTCAGTCCACCTCGTCGTAACTCACTCGCGGGTCGATGTACGCGTAGGAAATGTCGGTAATGACGACGCCGACGACGAACGTCAGGCCGAAGAAGATCGTCGTTCCCATGACCAGCGGGTAGTCCTGATTGTTGATTGCCGTAATGATGAGCCGTCCCATTCCGTTGATGTTGAACACCGTCTCGGTCAGCACCGCTCCGCCGAGCGCGGCGGTGAGTTGCAACCCGACGACCGTGATGACCGGCAGTTGGGCGTTCCGGAACGCGTGTTTCCGGACGATCTTTCGTTCCGCGACGCCGTAGGCGCGCGCCAGCTTCACGTACTCCTGCTGGAGCACTTCGAGCATCGAGGAGCGCTCGATACGCATGATCGCGGCCATCTGGAGCGTGCCGAGCGTTATCGCCGGGAGCAACAGATGCATGAACGTCTGCCAAAAGACGCCGAGTTGCGTAGACGCACCCTCGACCGCGCTCGGTTTCTGCCACGGTTCGACCAGCCCCGTTGCCGGGAACCAACCGAGGTAGTAGGCGAAGACGATGATGAGCATCAGACCGATCCAGAAATCGGGCGTGCTGACGCCGATGAGCGCAACGATGCGCGTGACGTGGTCGGTCGGTTGGTTGCGGCGTTTCGCGGAGATGATGCCGAGCGGAATCGCCAGGACCAGCGCGAAGGTGAAGCTCGACAGCATGAGCAGGAGCGTCACCGGAAGCCGTTGCATGATTTTCGTCGTGACTGGTGTCCGATAGTAGATGCTCCGGCCCAGGTCTCCTTGTGCAACCGAAACGAGGTAGTGGACGTACCGAACCGGTAGCGGTTTGTTCAGCCCGTACTGGGCACGAATCTGATCGACCATCTGTGCGCTCGGCGATGGCCCGAGCATGATCTGAACGGGATCACCCGGAATCGCGTTGGTCAGCAGGAACGTTATCGTGACGATGCCGAGCAACACCGGAATGGCCTGTAGTAAGCGTCGAATAGTGTAACGGAGGATTCCCATGTGTATTGTCGTTGAATCGTATCGAAACCGAAATTGGGGGCCGCTACTGCGACCCCATAGTGGCGTTGGTGTAGTCCGTCGAAAGGACGAAACTCGACACCGGATGCGGTTTGAACCCCTTCACGTCGTTTTTCACCCCGAAACTGTTCTTCAGGTTGTACGCCGGGAGATGCGCCCGGTCGTTCAGCATCTTCGTGATGGCGTCGGTATACAGTTTCTTCCGCTTGGCGTGGTCCGCCGATTTCCGTGCCTTCACTATCTGTTCGTCTATGTCGCTGTAGAAAGTCCCGTCCGTCGTTCCGTGTGCTTCCTTCGTATAGAAGTAATACGTGAACGCGTCGGGGTCGGGAGTGCCCGACCACCCCAACGTGTACATATTATAATCGCTCGGCTTGCCCGAGACGTACTTGTCGAGGAACGCACCCCAATCGAGACGCTGGACTTTGGCGTTGTATCCCGCTTCCTTCAACCCGTTCGCAACGGTGACGCCGAGTTGTTGGCGCTTGTCGTCCGGCGGAACAATGATGTTGGCGTTCCAGTTGTCCGGAACCTTGTCCGAACTCTTGAGCATCTGCTTCGCCTTGTCGATGTTCTTGTCGTGTGGAATCTTCTTCCACTTTTCCAGCGGGAAGCCCCATTTCTTCGAAATCTGTTTCGGGAATGGACTGTACTGGCGCACGCCGGTCGGCTCGACGAAGTTGGAAATAGCCTGGTCCATGTCGAAGCAGTAGTCGATAGCCTCCCGGACTTTGGGATCCGTCGTCGGCCCGTTCTTGCAGTTGAACGCGAGATAGAAGTAGCCCATCCCGATGACGGATTCGATGGACGTACCGTCCATGTTCTGGACCTGCTGCCAAAGCTTCGGTGGTATTTCCTCGATAACGTCGTTCTCGCCCGTTTGCAGGCTCGTCAACCGTGTCGTTGGTTCCTCGACGGGTTTGAACCGCACCTCGGCGAGATTCGGTTCCGGTTTGCCCCAGTAACCATCCCATCGGGAGATTTTGGCGTAGTTGCCTTCCTGCCAGCTATCGAATTTGAACGGTCCGGAGCCGACCGGATGTTTCTTGTTGAACTTCTTCTTGTCCTTCTCCCTGACCTTCTTTGGAACGACGGAGCTGGTCAGGACGTTCATAAACGGCCCGTATGGGTATTTCAAATCGAACTTGACCTTGCGCTTCCCCATTTTCGAAACCGAATCGATCATCGAGAATGTGGCGGCGTTCTCCGTTTCCTCCTTGACGGGGGCTGTGAAAGAGTACGCGATATCTTCTGGGGTGAGGGGGTCGCCGTTTTGAAATTTGATCCCCTTCTGAAACTCGACGATGTACGTCTTGCCGTTGTTCTTGACCGTCGGCTTGCCCGTTGCCATCTTCGGGACGACTTGGATGCCGGAGTTGTACGTGTACAATCCCTCGAACACCCGGTCCGAAACCTGTGCCGAGGGAACGTCGTTGAGGACGATCGGGTCGAACTCCAGCGGGCTTTTCACTTGCGCGAAGTTCAGTTTTCCGCTGCCGTTTCCGCCGCCGGAGCTGTTTTCGCCGCTTCCAGCGTTATTTCCGCCGTTTCCGGAATTGTCTTGACTCCCTGAACAACCCGCCAGCGCCGCAATGCCGGTTGCACCGAGGCCTTGCAGAAGCCGTCGTCGCTTGATCGAATCGGGTATCGTGCTTTTTTTCGTCATACTTTTTGTGATTTGTTGGTTGGGGTCGCCGCTCGTCCGCAGTCCGCGGACATGTGAGCAACTGTCGAATATTTTTTACTGAGCCAACCATTGTTATTGGGTGCCTGAAACGAACTATCGGAAGCGGTAATCATTGCCTACGAAGGTGATGCCACAAAACAAATTCGGAAAATATTATATCTAAATTCGAGCGATAACCCGCCAACAGTTCACGAGTACTACTCCGGATACCAATCCCTAT
>NZ_JBAWAC010000525.1:0-2629 GCF_049589095.1 Haladaptatus sp.
TCGAAAAAAGCGTTCGTCAGTAACTGATCCCGACAGCGAAGCGAACCCCGTTCGGGATCACCAGGTGAGACCTTCGTAGACGATACCCTCGCGGCGCTGAACGATACGACGGCCGTCCACGACGACCTGATCCCGCATCGAATCGAACTCGTCGTCCAACGCGGCGAACTCGTCCCAATCGGTAACGACGAGCGCCCCGTCGGCCCCATCGAGCGCCGTCCGTGCGGAATCGACGTACTCGATGTCGGGGAAGTGTTCGCGCATGTTTTCGGTCGCCACGGGGTCGTACGCCACGACTGTCGCGCCACCGTCCTGTAACCCTTCGATGATCGGAATCGCACGGGAGTTACGAACGTCGTCGGTTCCCGGCTTGAACGCGAGTCCGAGCACCGCAATCTGCTTGCCCTGAAGCGGGACGTGGTCTTCGAGCAGTTCGAGCAACCGCTTGGGCTGTTTCTCGTTCACTTCGATGGCCGCTTCGACGAGGGACGGTTCGTATCCCTTCTCGTGGGCGGCGGCGACCAACGCGGCCGTGTCCTTCGGGAAACAGCTTCCACCCCATCCGACGCCGCTGCGAAGGAACCGCTCGCCGATACGGTCGTCCAAACCGATTGCGTCCATGACCTCGTAGGCGTCAACGTCGTACTCCTTGCAGATGTTTCCGAGTTCGTTGACGAGGCTGACCTTCGTGGCGAGGAACGCGTTGTTCGCGTACTTGATCATCTCCGCCTCGCGGATGCCGGTTTCGACCACAGCGGGATCGGACGATTCGATAAGGGGTTCGAAAACCGCCGATAACCGTTCGTTCGCACGTTCGTTCTCATTTCCCAGAACCACTTTGTCCGGACCGAGGAAGTCCTCCACCGCACTCCCCTCACGGAGGAATTCTGGATTCATTGCCACGTCGAAGTCCTCCCCTCGGGTCTTGCCCGAGGCGTCCTCGATGATGGACCCGAGTACGTCCTCGGTCGTTCCGGGAACGACGGTACTCTTGACGACGACGAGGTGGTAGTCGTCTTTCGACTCCAATGCCTCGCCGAGCGAGCGCGCTCCCGCCTCGATGATCGACGTGTCGATACTGCCGTCCGGTCGGGACGGGGTCGGTAGCGCGAGGAACGTCGCGTCGGTTTCGCGGACTGCACCGTAATCCGTCGTCGCCGTGAGTCGGGTTCCACCGTGCTCGGCGACGAGATCGTCCAATCCGGGTTCGTGGATGGGGGCCTGGCCATCGTTGAGCTGTTCGACGATGTCCTCGTCGATGTCGATGTTGGTGACCGAATGTCCGAGGTCGGCGAAACAGGCGGCGACCGTCGTTCCCACGTACCCACTCCCGACGATGCTAAGTTTCATTAGAAGCGTTACTAATCCCTGCACCCTTGAAGCTTCGTATACGAATCGGTCTGAAAGTATTTAAGCCTGGAATCCCGCTTCAAAAGTATGAAAGCTGTAGTCCTGGCAGCTGGCAAGGGTACCCGTCTTCGACCCCTCACGAACGACAAGCCGAAGGGCTTGGTCGAGGTGAACGGCAAGCCAATCGTCACTCACTGTTTCGAGCGACTCGCCGAACTCGGCGCCGAGGAGTTCATCGTCGTCGTCGGCTATCGCAAAGAAGACATCATCAGCTACTACGACGACGAGTTCGAAGGGATTCCGATCACCTACACCCATCAGCGGGAACAGAAGGGTCTCGCCCACGCGTTGTTGACCGTCGAGGAACACATCGACGACGACTTCATGCTGATTCTGGGCGACAACATCTTCGAAGCGAACCTCGAAGACGTGGTTCGTCGGCAGCAGGAGGACCGAGCGGATGCCGCGTTCCTCACCGAGGAGGTGCCGTACGAGGATGCCAGTCGGTTCGGTGTCTGTGACACCAACGACTACGGCGAAATCACGGACGTCGTGGAGAAGCCCGAGGACCCACCGTCAAACCTCGTGATGACCGGGTTCTACACGTTCACCCCGGCGATTTTCCACGCCTGCCATCTCGTACAGCCGTCGAACCGCGGCGAGTACGAGATCAGCGAGGCCATCGATTTGCTGATTCAGAGTGGTCGCACCATCGATGCGATTCGCATGGATGGATGGCGCATCGACGTCGGCTATCCCGAGGACCGCGACGAGGCGGAGAAGCGCCTCTCGGACGAAGAAGTGGTCAGTTCGTCCGCGTAGGTCGCTTCGCACCGTCGTCGCTACAGTAACCAGCCTTCGGTCCGTGGAATTGGCACCGTGACACAGTTATGAAAAATATCCGACGGTAGAAACGGATTTAAAAGAGCGAACTTCATACAAAGATGAATGGTCCAAACACCAGCCTCTAAAACCGTCCTCGTCACCGGCGGTGCGGGATTCGTCGGCAGCCATCTCGTCGATGCGCTCGTTCGGGATAACGACGTCCGAATCCTCGATGACTTCAGCACTGGGAAGCGCTCCAACGTAAACGACGACGCGACGCTCATCGAAGGCGATATCCGCGATTCCGAGACCCTCCGACGTGCAACGGAGGACGTCGACCTGATATTCCACGAAGCGGGTGTCGTGAGCGTCCAGCAGTCCGTCGAGGACCCGATACAGGCAAACGAAGTGAACCTCGACGCGACGCTCGCGCTGCTCGAACGCGCACGCGAAC
>NZ_JBAWAC010000526.1:0-4149 GCF_049589095.1 Haladaptatus sp.
TGTTCGGCGGGTCGGACGAGCGGAACGCCGGGGGATACGAACGAACACCAACACCGGCACCGACACCTGATCCGTCGAACGAAATCGAGCAGGCGTGGTGGGCGATGGTCGAACGCTTCGGCGTCGATCGACCACACACCAAAACCCCCGGAGAATGTGCACGCGAGGCCATCGACGCGGGTGGCGACGAGGACGCCGTTCGTACCCTGACGCGCACGTTCGAAGAGGTCCGGTATGGCGGAGAACCGATCACCGACGACCGACTCGGTCGAATTCACCACGAAACCGACAGACTCGGGATGGGATCATGAACGGGCGCCGTGTCATGCTCGGACTCGTCGGAGTGCTCGCGCTCGTCTTCGCAGTCGCTGGCGGTGCGAACGCGATACCGATTAACTCGCTCGTAGCGACGCTCGGGAACGACTATTTGCTCGTCGTCGCCATCGGCGCGCTCGGCCTGCTCGTGGCGATTCCCGTCCTCGGTTCCGGTAGGGACGGAAATCTCGTTCAAGCCGACATGCCCACCCCCGAAGAGCCAGTGACGGTTCCTCCCGCGGGAAACGACTTCGATGAGACCATCGGATCGTGGTCCTTCCGACTCCCGTTCGTCGGTCGCAAGCACCGACGCAGCGTCGAAAAACGGCTTCGAGCGGCGGCCGTCGAAACCGTGATGCGGGCCGAAAACTGCACTCGAAAGGATGCTCGACAGTTGGTCGAATCGGGAGAGTGGACCGACGACCCGGCTGTAGCGGCCTATCTTGGCGGCTCCAACGTCTCGGGAGTGGGTACCGGGAGCCGTGTTTCGACCGTCTTGACCAGTCGGTCGTGGTACCAGCGTTGCGCTCGCCGCACCGCCACGGAGATTGCGGACAAGGGTGAGCGACTATGACCGAAACACATCGTTGGCGCGGTGTCATCGCGCTCTCCCTCGCCGCCGGTGCGGTCGGTCTCGCCGTCAACCGTCCATCGATGCTTTTGCTCGCCGTGATCGGCGTCGTCTTTGCGGCGTACCCGAGCGTCACGGGGGAGCCAGAACCGAAGCTCCGACTCGAACGGCGGCTCAGCAACAGTACACCACGGCCCGGGAACGAGGTCACGGTGACGGTGACGGTGACGAACGAGGGTGGGTTCCTCCCCGACGTTCGCATCGTGGACGGGGTACCCGCACTGCTTTCGGTTTCCGGCGGTTCCCCGCGGAAAGGGGTCGCCTTCTGGCCTGGTCGCTCGGTGAGTTTTTCGTATCGGGTACAAGCCAAGCACGGGAAACACCCGTTCGAACCCGCCGTCGTCGTCGCCCGTGACCTGAGCGGCGCACACGAGGTGGAAACGACCGTGGCCGCGGATACGGAACTCGACTGTACCGGGACCGAGACCGATAGTTCGCTCCGGGACAAGACGCTCGACCAGGTCGGTCGCATCGTCGCCCAAAAAGGCGGGAGCGGCATCGAATTCTACCGAACCCGCGAGTATCGTGCAGGAGACGACATGCACCGCATCGACTGGAACCGATACGCCCGAACCGGCTCCTTGACGACCGTCGAATACCGCGAGGAGAACGCCGCGACGGTCGTCGTTCTCGTGGACGCACGGGCCGTCGCCTACCGGGCTTCGACGGACGAACCACACGCGGTTGCGTACAGCGTTTCCGCGGCGGAACAGCTGCTCGCGTCGCTGCATCGTGATCGTAACCTCGTCGGTCTCGCGGCGTTCGGTCGCGAGATGTGCTGGTTGGAACTCGGTGCGGGACGGTCACATCGAGCGAATGCTCAACAGTTGCTTGCGACACATACCGCGTTCGCATCGTTTCCGCCGACTGAAGAAGCGGACCACGGGGAACAGCTCGAACAGCTCCGTATGCGGCTTCCCAGCGCAGCACAAGTGGTGTTGCTCTCCCCGCTCTCGGACCAAACCATTATCGAGACGGCGCGTCGCCTCGACGCGTACGGACACCCCGTGAGCGTCATCAGCCCCGACGTAACCGACGATGAAAGCATCGGCCAGCGGCTCGCTGGCGTCGAACGGAGAAACCGACTCAGTGCGCTTCGAAAGGCAGATATTCCGGTCATCGAGTGGGATCCGGAGACGCCGCTCGCTGCGGCATTGCTGAATCGTCCACGGAGGGTACACGCATGAGCACGGCAACCGGAACCACGACTGCGACCCAACGACCGACACGCGTCGCGAGCGCGCTTGCAGTCGGTATCGCACTGCTCGCGATGTGGGAGCTCGGCGCGTCATCACTCGCACTCGTCCTCGAACTCGCCGGTATCGCCGCCCTCGCCGGTGGGGTCGGTCTCTGGCGACGTGAGTGACTCATCTCGGGCGCGTTGGTCGGGGTCGTCGGTGTCGCCGGAATCGTCGGTGCGCTCGCCGTCGCGTTCACCGGAATCACTAGATTGAGCGGATCTATCCGGTTGATTCCGGGGCTTATCGGCGTCTTCGTGCTCGCGCTGGCACTCGTACCGGTGCGTGGAACGGGGTCGCGCACGCTCGTGAAAGTCGGTACTGCACTCGTCTTCATCGGCGTACTCGCGTCCGGTATCTTCAACGCGGTAACGCTCGGGACGTTACTGGTGGCGGGTGCCGCAACCGTCGTCGCGTGGGACGCGGGCGAACACGCCATCAACGTCGGGGAGCATCTCGGTCGCGGACGCGATACGCGGGAGATCGAACTCGTTCATATCGTCGGGACCGGAGCCGTCGCGTTCGTCGCGGTCGAGGCGGCGAAATTCTCGGGAGGAGTCGGGCCATCGGGTCTCTCCTTGGCGTCGCTGGTGCTCCTGTTGGTCGCGGTCGTCCTCCTCGCTGTGGCCCTCCACGATTAGTAAGTCGATAATAAAGCACGGCGGGAACGGACCAACGAGCAACGAATGGCCCCGACTGTGAGTGTTATCGTTCCGACGTACAACCGTGCACACTCTTTGCCTCGAACCGTCGAGAGCGTTCTTTCACAGACGCTCGAGGATTTGGAACTCATCATCGTCGACGACGCATCGGACGACGATACCGCCTCGGTCGTCGATTCGTACGATGACGACCGAATACGGTTCTTCGAACACGACGAAAATCAGGGTGCGAGTGCCGCACGAAACACGGGAATTGAGCATGCAGAGGGCGAATACATGGCGTTTCTCGACTCGGACGATGTGTGGCTACCCACGAAACTCGAAAAACAAGTTCTCACCCTCGAACTTCGCTCCGACGAGTGGGTCGCGGCATACTGTAAGGCGGAAACCATCCATCCGGGCGGACAGAACCCGGCGATAAAATGGGTGACGGAGTTCATTTCACGTCGAAACAAAGCGGAAGGTGCGGAGGGCGGTAAGGAACTTATCGGGCTGGTGCTGAGCGACGATCTTCACACCAGTGCGGGATCGACGCTCCTCGTGAAGAGCGAGGTCGTCCGGGAAATCAACGGGTTCGACGAGTCGTTCACCCGCTTTCAGGACCCTGAGTTCCTCATCCGAGTCCTCAAACACGGGAAGCTCGCCTGCGTGAACGAAACGCTCCTCCTCCGCTACGAGACGGGGTCACCGTCGGCGGATTCGGTGGCAAAAGCTGACGAACACTACCGTCGGACGTTCACAAAAGAAGTCGAGCAACTAGAACGACAGGGAATCGACGTGACTGGAGCGCATCACTACATTCTCGCTAGACACTTCCTGAACGAAGGACAGCTCAGGACGGGGTTCCGGTACCTTCGCCGGTCGCGAAAACCGGAAGTACGACAGCTACCCGGCTTGCTGATGAACGTCTACAAGGGAGTTAAAGCAAATATCGGATGACATGACCACGATACGCACACTACTATCTGGCCCTCTCGGTACTCTCGACGATTCTGTTCGGCGGTACTATCCTTGGATTCGGCCCGCTTGGATGGTTGACACCCACCCAATCGACGGGAGTAGTGATCGTATCGTTCACGGTGCTAACGCTGTTTCAATCACTGTCAGGTGGTTAGACAATAGCACGCATTTTGTTCCCACGATAAAATATCTCTGAAGCGTCATATATTCACGGTAGGTTCACTCCGTTCAAACCGTACAATCGCAAGACGTAAACGGAATGCAACGGCGTGCAAGAAAGCGAGAGGGTCGGTCTATTTTATGATGTATCCCCGTCTGGATACCGTCGAAGAAACATGAGCGC
>NZ_JBAWAC010000527.1:0-2960 GCF_049589095.1 Haladaptatus sp.
CCGCTTTGTGTCGATAGTACATCAAGCTATTGCACGTCTAAGAACAACGAAGACGGCGGGCGTATCCCCTCCCTACTCCCTCCGGTCGTTGAGGAAGGGGCCTTACCCGCCTGCAATTCAGGTAAAATCATCGAGATAGTCGATCATCCAACTGGGTCCCCCACGGCAGATTCGCGTAAGGAGAAGAGTATTATGCTCCGATATTTATTCTACAAATTACTGTGGATGTGAATTCCCTACGGACTGATGGATGGGAAGACGCTGCTGCGTTTCTCGTGATGGCGATGGTGGCGGTGTATTTCTGGTACACGAACGACCTCTATCTGAACTGGCCGGTCGTCGTCGTCGGTATCGGCGCAGGTGTGGTGATATATAAAACGTATGAGATTCCGGATGACCACCCCGTGGCCGGATTCCCGCTCACGATGACGTTCGTCGTCGTGATGGTCGCGGCACTTTTGACGAAATCGCTGGTCGCTGGGGTCGTCGCCGCGTTGGCAGTTGCGACCGCAATCAAAGTTTACGAAGTGTACCTGTCGTAACGAGTGTGACGCTGCTGTCGGCAGCGAAAACCGAATACCGCTCTTGTGAAAGGAATTCTGGAGGGCCTTCGAACACGAAAACTCTCCCTCCGAACACCGATTTCAGTCCAACGACGGTTTCACTTCTTCCGATTCCAACGCACCCCGTTCGTCCAGCGCCGCGACCGTCGCCAGTCGAATCGCGTGGGGCCACCCGAGCGGCGTCGCGCTGTCGGCCTCGCCCACGTCGAAGTACTGTTCCGGGAGGTAGCCGGTTTCGGCACAGAGCGAACCGCCGGGCAAGAGCAACGAAAGGAGGTCGCGCGAGCGGCGGGCGAACTCGTCGGCGCGGCGGTCGTCACGCTCGGAGAGCAGGTCCGCGAGTTCGCTCGCGGCGTTGGCTCCCCACGCCGTCGAAACCGTCCAAATCTTCGGGGACGTCTGCTCGCGCACGCGCCAATCGTCACCGTCGAACCGCGCGAGGCCGCGAATTTCGCTTTCCTCGGGATCACGCCAGAGACCGTCGAGGACGGCTTCGGTGTGGGAGACGAGTCGGTCCACCTGCTCGGAGTCGAGGTCGACGACCGATGCGGCCGCGCGGTATGCGGCCGCGAGCGCGAGCGCGCTCGAATCGCGGCGCTCGTCGCGGTCATCTTCGATGAGTCGAAGCGCGTAGAACTCGCCCGTCCAGAGGCGGTCGAGTCCGGCGAGCACCGATTTCGTTCCCTCCAGCGCTCGGTCCTGAACGTCGTCCGAGACGGGCGCGCGCGCGAGTTCCGCGTAGGCTTCGAGGTACGTCGCGGCGGTGTGTGCGAAGCGCCCGGTCATGTTCTCCCACGCGTTCTGGCAGTGGATCGGCAGGCCATCCGCTTCGAGGGTGTCGTCCAATCCGTCGAGCGCGGCACGAAGGGTTCCTTCGATTTCGGTTTCGAGTTCCGCATCGAGGTCGGACGTTCGCAGATAGGTGGCGAGGAAGGCGATCACGCTTCCCGTCTGGTCCGCTTGATAGTCCGCGCCGTCACCGGCCTCGACGCGGGCGTTCGCCCATCCCGGTGCGATGGTCCCATCACGGGGCCAGACGCGGTGGGGCCACGTGCCGTCCGGGCGTTGGGTTTCACAATACAACCGAGCGCTTTTCTCGTGCCAGTCGGCCAGCGAGAGGTCAAAGTGGTCGTCAGCCGTGAGTAAAAAGCGGGAGATTTCCGCATCGTCGCGGAACCACGTGTAGCCGTACCCCCCCGAGTACTGGTAGAACGGGTCGAAATCCGGCCCGGCGATTCGCGCCCCCGTCTCCGCCGACAAAAACGAGAGCACCCGGAGGTCGTCGGTGATAGCGTCCGTCGTCGGCGCGTCGAGCGTCGCATCGAGGGGGTTCCGGGACGTCTCGTCGGTGGCGAGGGACCGAATTCGGGCGGGTGAATCGTACTCCGAAGCGAGTTCCCGAACCCGACGGAGGGCGTCCTCGCGGGGGAGTTCACGGTGGTCGGCGAGCAGGGAAACGAACGTCGTCCCACCATCGAACGGGAGGGAGACGACGAGTTCACCGCTGAGGCGACTCTCCTCGTAGCGGCCGGTGTCGGCGATACCGGGTACCGCGTTGGGTTGCTCGGAGAGTAGCGCGGCGAAATCCGCCGAAACCAGCCCATCTATTTCGGTCGGTTCGACGGACATCCCGAGATAATCGTGTTCCTCGGTGTGGTACACCTCTATCACGTCGCCGTGGCGGAGTTGCCCGATTCTGTCGTCCCGGCCGTCCGGCGCGAACCCGAAGTAGGCGACGAGTTCGTCGGGCGCATCGTTTTCGTCGGCATCGTCAACCGCGAAGTGGGTGAAGTGGAAATCACCGAACGTTAGATCGTACTGCGTGATGGACCAGTCCGTGGTTCCGTGCTCGGTGACGACGAGGGCGCTCCCCTCGTGATATCGTTGCGTCGAATCGACGGCGTCGAACCACACGATGTCGGCGTTTCCGTCCCTCCGAACCCCGAATCGTGAGCGGTCGAGTCCGTAGCGGCCGGAGAGCGGGTAGGAGTAGTCGCGGAGCGACCCGTGCGGGCCGACGTGGACGAGTCGAGCGTCGAAACCGGAGAACCGGCCCGCCGTCGTCCGGCGCTCACCGGGGAAGCGGGTCGCGTTCCCGCGGTGGCGTTTGAAATCGGAAAGTGCGTCGCGGAGCGTCATCAGGTAGCACCACGAG
Source organism: Haladaptatus sp. (assembly GCF_049589095.1). Taxonomy (NCBI): domain Archaea; kingdom Methanobacteriati; phylum Methanobacteriota; class Halobacteria; order Halobacteriales; family Haladaptataceae; genus Haladaptatus; species Haladaptatus sp. Next base: position 2,719 of record NZ_JBAWAC010000527.1, read on the forward strand.
TCGGGGTGGTAAAAGGCTTGGTGAAATAATCCTTCACAGATTCTGATCGGAACGCAAGATAGTTATAACTCCCCTGTGGCGTGAAACACATGCACACTGCTGATCCCCCTCGATTCACGACGGTCGGAGCGGCGGTCGAACTCGCGCCGCACGACCCGAATCCGAATGGAGAGTACGAGTGGCACCTCGAAACGCGCCCGGACGGCAGTTCGGCGGTCGTGGACGACGCGCCGGTCATCCAC
>NZ_JBAWAC010000528.1:0-14332 GCF_049589095.1 Haladaptatus sp.
GACGCCGCCGAACGCGCTCGGACCGAGCCATCGCGCGAAGACGATGGTCCCGGCGAACCCGATTCCGGCCATCACGAACTGCGCGATGGTTCCACCGAGGGTTTCCCGGCTGAGGCTTGTTTTCGCAGCCTCGCTCATACGTAACCGAGGTCACGGAGTTGCGCCTCGATGGCTGGCGATAGGGCCACATCGTCCGTTACGACCCGTCGGTTCAGCTCGTTCACAAGCTTCTCCATTCGCTCCCGTGGCTTTGCTATTTCGCCCACTTCGTGGAGGCTGTCCGGCGTCTCCCACCCGTAGTAGTGGGCAGCGGCCATGCCGTACAGTTCCGTGTCCAGTGGCTCGATATCGAAGCCGTCACGGGTGAGCGCGGTCCGGTGGCGGTCGGTCAGGCCGTGATACTCGACCAGCCGTTCGGGTTCTTCCCCCGTCTCCGACCCTGCAAGCAGGTTTCTCCCCCTCGAATCCCCGTCGAGGTCCGCGATGTCGAGAACCGTCCGATGGACGTCGAGCAGGGAGACCGGACCGTCGCGCTCTTTGGTGGTTTGAGCCGTTTCGCCTCCATCGGTCGCATCGGCCAGCCAGAGACACAACGGAATCCGCGTTACATCCGGATACAGCCCGCAGAGGTGTTCCCACGCGCCGTATTCGCCGAGGGCTTCGCCGTGGTCGCCGAGCGTGATGACGCAGTCGAACGACTCGCGGAGTTCCGCGAAGATGGCGCGATAGCGGTCCGCGAGGTAGCGAACGCCGTCGTCGTACGCTTGTCGGATTCGTTCGGGGTCCGCATCCGGCGAATCGAGCGTGGCACGAAGGCCGTCGAGTTCCGGTGGTTCGACCGTCCGGAACTCCTCGGGCGGGGAATACGGGGTGTGGGCTTCCATCAGGTTGACGAAGAGGAATTCGTCGTCGCCGAACTCGGTGTCGCGGACGAATTCGAGCGCCTCGGTCGCCCCGTCGTCCCGGGTCGCCCGACCCATCCCCAAATCACGGAGCTTGAGGAACGCGCCACGCTTGAGCGACGGGACGGTATCGCAGTCGCCCAGGAGGATATCGCGCAGGGCGAAGGCGTAGCGTTCCGATCCCATGTCGCGCGTCTCGGTGATGAAGCCGTCCCAATCGAAGACGTTCGCCGAGAGGGCATCGAGTCGCCAACTGCCCTCGAACTGGTCGAACCCGCGATGGAAATCGAACGGGCGGGAGATGTTGACGTTCGCGCTGAACGCACGGGTGGTGTACCCGCCTTCGTGGAAGGACTCCGGAAGCACGGCTTCCGGACAGTCGAGGCGCTGTGCACCGGCGTAGACCCCCAGTTCGCTCGCGTACTTGCCCGCAAACAGCGAGGCGTGCGCCGGAACCGTCCAGTGTGAAGTCGAGTAGGCGTTCTCGAATCGGGTTCCCGGCAGCCAGTCGAAATGCTCGTCGAAGGCGTCCTTGCGAAGGGTGTCGAGGACGACGAGCGCGACGTTCATCGGTACCCTAACGCCGAGAGGCGGTCGGCGGTCGACGTCGTTTGTCCGTCCGCTCCTTCCGTCCCGTCCGACCCCACCATCCAGCTTTTCGGATCGTACGTTCCCGAATCGGTTCCGCTCGTGACCACCCACGGCACGTCGCGGAGGGCGCGAATCGGCGTGTTGTCGGGGTGGCCGTAGATGTACCACTCGCCGAAACCGTTGCCGTGGTCCGCCGTGATGACCACCCGGTCGGCGTCCAGATTGTCGAGCAACACCGCCACCTCGGAGAGAGCGTAGCGGAGGTTGTCCCGGTAGGAACTCCACACTTGCTCGCGGGTGAGGTCCCCCCGTCGCAAGCGTTCCCAGACGCCCACGCGCTCGCCGAACTCGCCGCGACTCATCTCGTCGCCCGGAAGCGGGTCGGGAATCGACGGGAAGTGTGGTTGCATGTAGTGGACGACCAGTTTGTCCGCGTCGATCTCGCCGTCCCCGATGGACCGTCCGGCGACGATAGCCCGGTCGGTGACGGCGCGAGCGGGAACCGTTCCCAATTCGTCGTCCCACCCGTCACGCCACACTTCGTCCAACTCGGCGAAGTTCCGCGAATCGAGATGCGCCGCGGAGTTCGGGTTCGCGGTGACGTGGACCGTATCGGAGCAATCCCGGGGGTCGAAGTTCGCGTGCATCCACTCGTCCGAGCGAGTCCCAGCAGACGCGAAGCGCCAGACGCGCTTCACGAAGGGAATTTCGGGTGCGACCTCACACATACAGTCGAACCGACAGCCGTCGAGGACGACGAGGGCGTCCCATGAGTGGTCGTATATCGACTCGCCGAACGACCCCCGTCCGGCCAGTCGCCGGAGAAAGCCTTTGTATAGCTCGTAGGCGGACGTGTCCATGCCGGTCCACCCATCCTCGTGGACGCGGTCACTGCTTTCGCCTAGCCACTCCTTCAGCGTCATCGGCCCCCTCCTGCGTACCGAACCCTATCGACCGCGTCCCAGAACCCTTGTCGCCAAAGCCAGTCGTTGACCCTGTCGAGCGCCGTCTTCGGAACGATCCGTTCCTCGTATCGGGTCGGATACTCGCGCTGCAACCGGGCCTCGTTTTCGGCATCGATGCTTGCCCGCGTTCGGTCGGGGTGTTCCATCGTTAGTGTCGGGTCGTACCGACAGGGTCCGTAGGATTCCATTCGCCAGCCGAATTCCGTGTCGTCGCGCCACCCGGCGTACTCGCTTCTGAACCCACCCGCGTCGAGCGCGGTTTCGCGGTCGAACGCCAGATTACAACCGACGTACAGCCCCGTTCCACGGTACGTTCGTCCACCCGACACGCTTCCCTCGACGCACACCGCGCCATCGGAGACGGCGCTCTCCACGCTCGCAACCCAGTCGGGTGGCGGTCGGCAGTCGTCGTCGGTGAGCGCCACGATATCCGCGTTCGCCGCCTCGATGCCAGCGTTTCGTGCTTCACAGATGTCGAGCGTCGCGTCGTCGACGACCAGCACTTCGAATTCAGTGACGGTCTGATTTCTCAGGGCGGCGACCACGGCGTCGTGGTCGTTTTCCGGGACCGTCGGAATCACGACCGAAACCCGCGGCTCACTGGATTCGTATGGGTTTCGAATCATCGGTATCCACCGCGGCGCGCTTTTTCGCCGCCTCCGCGTGCGTTCGGTTGACCTGTTCGAGGAGCGATTCGGCGAACGTCGTCCTGTCGTAGCGACGGGCGAACCGCTGAATCTCGTCGGCATCGAAATCCGAGGGGTCGAATCGTTCGACGGCCTCACGGAGCGATTCGACGGTCGGTTCGAACCCCAATCCGGTCGTTCCCTCCACGATTTGGTGACGGGTGTACCCCTCGTTCACGCCGATGAGCGGTTTCCCGGCCGTCAACGCCTCCGCACCGACCAGGCCGAAATCCTCGTCCTTCGGCGCATAGACGACGGCAGTGGCGCGGGAAACGATATCCGCTACGTCTTCGACGTAGCCCAGGAGTTCGATGTTGTCGTGTCCGCGTGCGCTCCGTTCGAGCGTTTCGCGTTCTTCCCCGTCACCGACGACGAGGAGGCGTTCGTCCAGTTTCGCGAACGCATCGATCACGAGGTCGATGCGTTTCTCCGGTGCAAGCCGGGACCACGTCACGAAGTACCCGTCGTCGCCGTCGTTCCGCCAATCGCCGGTTACCGGCGGGTAGATGACCGCCGCATCCCGGTCGTAGTATCGCTGAATTCGGTCGCGGACGAGTTCGCTGTTGGCGACGAACCGGTCGACATAGTCGTTGCTCTCCTTGTCGAGTGCCCGCCAGCACTTCGCATAGCCTTTCAGCGCGAACTTGATGCCCGGATAGTCGAACTCCCCGAGTCGGTCTCGATAGAGGTCGTACAGCCATCTCGGCGGACTGTGCGGGTAGTGAATCACCGTCTGCTCGACCGGCGGAACGTAGGATTTAGAAAGCGGCGCGCTCTCGATGAGCACGTCGTACTCAGTCAGTTCGTCGGCCGCGTCGGTCATATCGAACGATACCGAGAGGGTTTCCAGCGGGTTCATCCCCTCGTTTTTCCATTCGAGTAGTCGACCCGAGAGGCCACGTGTGTACTTTCCCTGCCGTATCGGAACGACGGTCACGTCGTCCGGAATTCGAACGTCGTTCGCCACGTACATCGTGTAAATCGGCGCATCGAGCACGCGCGCCGCTTCGATGGCGAATCGCTCACCACCGCCCATACCCGGGAATCTGTCGTGCAACACCGCTACGTCGTATGAATCCTGTCTCATTGGCCCACCCCTGAGCGTGACGATGGTACAGCACGCTATTGTATAAATTGTGGTGGGTGTTTTGAAAAATAGCAGCGTTCGATCCGTCGAGCAGGGGACGTTCCAGACCTACTCGAACATCGGATGGGTATCGAGTAGTTCCGTGATGACCTCGCGGACCTCCTCGTTCGCCTCCTCCTCGGGAACGACCGGGTCCATCCCGTCGAACACTTCGTGGACCATCGCAACGCCGTCCGAAAGCGTGTCCAACCCGTAACCGCCTTCGAGAACGAACCCGAGAGCCGCGTTCGATTCGTCCGCCAGTTCACGAACTTGGGCGGTGAGGACACCGTATCCCTCCGTCGAGACGCGCATCCGGGAAATAGGGTCGTGCCGATGGGCGTCAAATCCTGCGCTCACCAACACGAGGTCGGGATCGAATTCGAGCACCGCGGGTGCGATGAGTTCGTCGAAGACCGAGCGATATTCGGGGTCGCCCGCTCCCGCCGGGAGCGGTGCGTTGAGCGTCGTTCCGTTTCCGTCCCCTTCGCCCGCTTCCTCGATTTCGCCCGTGCCGGGATACAGTCCATCCTCGTGAATCGAGATGTAGAACACGTTTCCGTCGTTGTAGAAGATGTCCTGCGTGCCGTTTCCGTGATGGACGTCCCAGTCGATGATCGCGACGCGTTCGGCCCGGTCGTCGTCGATGACCGCTTGGGCTGCGACGGCGGCGTTGTTGAAAAAACAGAACCCCATCGCGTCGTCCTCTACCGCGTGGTGTCCCGGTGGACGACCCAATGCGAACGGCGTTGCACGTCCGTCTTCGCCGTCCAGTGCGGCGTTCGCGGCCCATTTTGCGAGCCCCGCGCTTTCGAGTGCGGCATCCCACGTCGCTTCGACGGCGACGGTGTCCGGGTCCCAGTTACCGCCACCACTCTCACAGAACTCGCGTAACTCCTCGACGTACCCCTCGTCGTGAACCGCCGTGACTTCCGCTTCTGTGGCTGGTGGTGACTCTACGTATTCGACGCCGTGTTTGCGCGTGAGGGCCTGCCGAATCGCACGTAGTCGGTCGGGGTTTTCCGGATGCCGTTTTCCGGTATCGTGAGCTAAACAGACCTCGCTGTAGCCGAAGTTCATTCGAACAGCCTGAAGTAAGTCTCGATGTCCTCCGCCTTAACGGTTCGCCGGTCCGCGTGATGGGCGAGGATCGTTGCCGCCGATGCGACGTTGTCGGCGTAATCTTCGAGGATGTCCGCAAGCGCTACCCGCGCGTCCATCGAGACCCGATAATCGTCACCGATATCGAGGCGGGCAATTCGATCGACGGGAGCGACCGGAAGGGTGAGTTCGTCCTTGTCGATGACCTGCTGGACGCCGAAATCAGCCGCCATCAGTGTCTTCCGTCTATCTTTCGTCGCCTGTTTTGCAGCATCTACGGCCAGCTCTGCGCCGTGACTCTGGATCCGGCGGGCGAGTTCCTCGGCGGCATCCGCACTGACACGAAGGGTACCCGCGTTCCGTCGGATTATCGTATCGACCGGCGCGAACGGAAGCTCAACGCTCATGATCCAACAGCGGAAGTCTGTCGCCCTTAATCTTTCCCTACCGTCGTTCGCGGCAAATCGAATACGACGGAAACTGCTATCACGAATAAAAAGGACGACAGTGCAGCCATCACGAATTAAAACGACGACACCGAATCCCCGGGCACGATGAGCGACCCACACGAACGCGACCGAACGATGGCGAAGGAAAAGGAAGACGAAGCGGAACAGGAAGGGGAAACCGAGGCCGAACAGGCCCGTGAGGAGGAACTCGAAGACGAGACGGAAGTCGAACAAAAGCAGGCCCGTGAAGACGCCGCGACCGACGAACAGAACAAGGACAATCACCGCGACGAAGAGCCGTTCCAGAGCTAACTCGGAACGTCCGAAAACGCGTTAGAACACGTCCTCTGCGTCGAGCTTGCCACCACGACGCTCGCCGCGAACGGTCACTTCCTGCCCGAGGTGAACGTCGGCATCGGTCTCGACGCTTATCGTTTCTTCACCGTCGTCCAATACGACAGGGTTGCCCGCTTGAACGACCGTTCCCGTGAACTCGACTTGCTCGCCGTCGTCGGTCGATGTCGTATTCGCGTCCGCCGTCGAGTCGGATTCCGTCTCGGTCGTCGTCGTTTCTTCGACGTCGCCTTCGACGTCGCTTCCGAACGCGTCGAGTCCGGTTTCCGCCTCGTTCGTGTCGCTTTCTCCGTTCGCCGCGTCCGTCGGGGAACTGTTGTCGAGGACGGAGATGGTCGACTGCCATCCGGCGGAGGCTTCGATGTCGTCCGCCCAGCCGTCCTTGATGGAGACGTCCGCGAACGCGACTTTGTCGCCCGGCGCGAGTTCGCGGTCGGCCTTTTCACCCCAGAGCGCGACGCGGATGTCGCCGGTTTCGTCCTGCACGCGGACGTTCTTCACTTGGCCCTCGGAGCCGTCGTCGCGGTCGAACGTGCGTTTCGGGTCCGATGAGCGAATCACACCGGTGATGTCCTCCGTGTCGCCGATTTCGAGGTTCGCGATCGGCGTGCTCTCGGGGACGTATTCGATGTCGGCATCGATCTCCTCGACCGCGCCACGGTTGCCGACGTGGAGTTCGAGGTTCCCATCGCGCTCGCGGACGTACCCGTCCACGATTTCGACGGTGATGCCGGGTTCCAGTTCCTCGACGATGTCAGCGCGCTCGTCCCAGAGCGTGATTCGGATTCGACCGGTTTCGTCGCCGACGGTGAGGTTGGCGACTTTGCCCTCGGAGCCGTCGTCACGGTCGAACGTGCGGACGGTTCCGGTGTCGAGTAGTTTACCTGGAAGGTTCACGTCCGAGAGGCCGAGAGAGAGGTCGGAGACGGAGTAGGAGTCCTGAACCTGCACGTCGATTTCCGTGTCGTCGTCCGGTTCGGCTTGGTCCACGTTGACCTCGGTCCCGCTGTAGCCGTCCGTCGGGCGGCCCTTGATTCGCAGGACTTGGCCGGGTTCGAGTTCCTCCTCGGCACCCCGTGCCTGTTCGTCCCAGAGAGAGATGCGAATCGACCCGGTTTCGTCCGCGACGTCGACGTTCAGGACGTGACCGTCCTCCGCGTCGTCGCCGTCGCGTTCGAACGTTCGGATATCGCCGACGCTCGTCACCTTGGCAACGAATTTCACTTCCTCGATGCCGGGTTCGATGTCGGCGACGCCGTTCACCTCGCTTTCGTCCAGTTCGTGCGCGATGAGCATTGCGGCGGTTTCCTCGTCCGCAAGCCCACCCATCTGTTCGACTTTTTCCTCGACGGCGTCCCGGAACTCGTCCAGAGAGATGTCGGCGTCGAGGTCCCCATGTACCTCGTCTATAACGCCCATAATCGTACTCGGTTGCAGGGTTGGCCGTCGCTTAAGCGTTGTCTTTGTGTCGGGGAACGGAAGTCCGCCGATCCCGATCCGGTTCGAATCATAGCTATCAGTGGCCGCATTTTCGTTGATAAAGTTACGCCCCGTGCCTCGATGACGCTTTCGTGGATCGTCAGTTCCCGGCCAGTTCCCGGCGCTGGACTAACTGTTGTCGGTGTTCGCGACCACTTTCGATTTCCCCATGCTCTCGTGGGTGACTTTCACCGACTTCGGAACCGAACCGGCGAACGTGAGCGTCGCACGGTACTCGATTTTGGTGAGACACTCCGAACAGCCGACGGTCCCGCTCTTCTTCTTCGTTCCGACCGTCACCATGTACGTCCCCGTTTTCGCGTCGGTTTTCGTACTCTTGAGGTAGGGTATCGCACAGGAGTCGCTTCCTCCTATCGTGCCGGTGATGACCATCCGCGAGTCCTTGACCTCGACGGACGCCTCGTTTTCCGGGGTTCCGCAGTTCGAACTGAGGACCTTCACCGTGCCGTTCTTGAGATTCGACTCGCCGTCGCCCGTCGAGGTCGTGGTCTCCATTCCGGTCTTCGTCGTCATCTCTTCGGTCGTCGTCCCGTCCGCCGTGGTCGTGGTGGTCGTGGTAGTCGTATTCGTACTCTCCGACCCCGAACCGCCGGGACTGCCGCCGTCTCGACTGAGACAACCGGCCAGTATGCCGACCGTTGTCGCCGCACCCGCTCGTTTCAGGATGTCTCGTCGTTGCATACTATCGGATACTATACCCATTCTAAAAACTGTCCCGTAGACGAAAATAGCGATTTGAGTTATTCTCATAGTGCCGCCGGGTGCGAATCGTGTGGTTGCCTCGCATCCACACACCGCCACCACATCGCAAGCGCTATTAAGCCGAGCGCGAAATGAATGAATGAGTCCTGGTAGGGTAGTGGACTATCCTCTTGGCTTGCGGAGCCAGGGACCGGAGTTCAAATCTCCGTCAGGACGTTCACTTTGTTCGCGACCTGACTTGCCTCACGCTCGCGTCTGCTCGCGTGAGACTCCGTCAGGACGTTTTTGAAGCGCTACAACAACGAGCGTAGCGAGGTGTCTGCGCTTCAAAAACTCCTCGCGGAGATTTGAGCAGACGAGACGCAGCGCGCGAACGGATATGAGCGTGACCGTCTCGGCGAGTTCAAATCTCCGTCAGAGCACTCACTTTGTTCGTGCTCCGACTGGCCTCACATTCGCTACGCTCATGTGAAACTCCGTTAGACCGCTCACTTCGTTCACGCTCTAACGTGGTTTACCCTCGCTACACTCGGGTAAACCTCCGTCAGAACGTTCATTTCATTCACGACCTGACTTGCCCCACGCTCGCGTCTGCTCGCGTGAGACAGTCGTCAGAACGTTTGTCGAATCCGACTCACTTCGTCGCGCGCAGTAGAACCTTCTCGTTGCTGAACTCGGTCACTTTCCCATCTTCAACCGTCACGTCGTACACCTCCTCGGCTTCCGGTCCGCGAACGAGTTCGTCCAGTTCCTCGCGCGCGTCTTCTCCGGGATTCGTGCGTTCGGCCCACGACTCGTAATCGAGGGATTTTCGCATGGTCGTGAGTTCGTCAACCGACAATCCGACCTCGCTGAACCGGTCGCGCCACTGCGCGGCGGAGTAGGCCTCGCCGTGGGTCGAATCGCGGAGGCGTTCGAACCGGTTGTAGAACGTCGCCAGTTCGTCGTCGTCGGGGACGATGTTGTCCTCGAAGGCGACGACGCCGCCGGGAGCGAGCACGCGCGCGACTTCCGACACGAAGGCGTCCGGGTTCGGGAAGTGGTGGGCCGCGATGCGGCAGGTGACGGCGTCGAACGCTCCGTCCGAGAACGGTAGCCGCTCCGCGTCGGCGACGGTACCGACCACCGGAAACGCGTCCGTCGCCGTTTCGACCATCTCAGGGGTTGCGTCGGCGGCGACGACGGTGTCGGCGGTTTCTGCGAGCGCGCCAGCGGTGTGCCCCGCGCCACAGGCCACATCGAGGGCGGTCGATGCGCCGTCGCACCACGACGCGAGGAGTTCGAGGTCAGCACCTTCTCGGTGAACGTCGCTGTCGAGATAGGAAGCGGCCACCGCACCGAACGAATCCGTCGTCGCCCGCTTCCGTTCGAGTTCGTCCATGCGAGACGGTACGTCGAGCGGTGCGAATACCGTTCCCGTTTGGCCAATATTCGCGGATAGATGTGGATGGATGTACGGATCGGAGACCATGCTATGTTGTCTCTGGCCAAATCTGGTATGAACCGGGACACTTTTGAATCTCGGCTGAATATTTACTCGTGTATGAGTAAAGCTGAAACCTACCGTTTGTTCGTTCGTGATCTGAAGAAATGGGCCGCGAAGAAAGCCGCTAAATAACCATTCTCGGTTCGAACCCCCGACGATAACCCAGTCAGGTCCCATGGGGGTTCGTTTTCCTCGGTTCGGTGTGTGCGACTGTTCATCGTCGGAAAGGAATTTTCGTCTCGACAAACGAGTAGTCGTATGGATACCTACCTTCGGGCCGGACTCGCCATCTACAACGCTGGGGAGTTTCACGCCGCCCACGACGCGTGGGAGGAGTATTGGTTGGACCTCGACAGCGGTACGACGGATGAACGCTTTCTCCACGGACTCATCCAGTTCACCGCCGTGGTTCACCACACGACGGATTCGAACTGGACCGGAATTCGTGGCCTCGCCGAGAGCGCGGCCGCTTACCTGGGCGACCTTCCCGGGGAGTATCGAGGCGTCGACGTCGAGACGGTTCGGAGCTACCTCCGTGCCGTCCGTGACGACCCCGAGTACGTCGAGCGGGTAGCACCACCGCGCCTGACTGACGACGGGGCCGTCCTCCGTCCCGACGACCTCGGTTTCGAGGAATCGGCCGTCGCCGCACTCGTCCTCGCCGAGGAGTTCGGCTACGATGAGTCGGTGCTCGAACGGGCTATCGAGTTCGCACGGATGGATTTGGAGGCGGGCGACGAAGGAAGTCGGTTCATCACGTTCGTCATGGATTTCGTTCGCCAACCTGAGAACAGGGCGTTGATCTTCCAGCGTCTGTCCCAACACGTCGAACGACGGGAGTTCCGGGAGACGGACGTTGACGGCCTGTTCGAGTAGGTGATGTCACTCAGAAACTGAGACACGAGCAGGATATTGGGAATGATTTATGGTCGTGACACCCGCTAGGCACAGACAATGAGCGAGGTTTCCGCGAGCGTCGGGCGTTATCTCAGCACGATTCACCTCGTTAGCGAGAGTACCGGCCGTCCGGCCAAAACCGGCGAACTGGCGACGGCGTTGGACGTGAGTTCCGCCAGCGTCACCGAAATGCTCACCACGCTCGAAGCGCGCGACCTCGCAACGTACGAGAAGTACAAGGGAGCGAGGCTCACCGACGAAGGCGAGGAAACCGCACGCGAAGTGATGTGGAAACACTGTCTCGCGGAGAACTTCCTACTGTCCGACCTCGAAATCGATAGCCCGGAGGAGGCACGCGAGATGGGGAACGCCCTCTCGGACGAGGTGGCCGCGCGTATCCGCGAGCGTATCAACCATCCGTGTACTGGGGAGTGTAGCGCACCACATACCGAGTACAACGAATGCTGTGACGACGTGCGCGACACGGAACCGATGGATCACAAGTGACTGGCGAATTCAGGCGAATCGGACGATCTTCTCGAAGGCATCGGACGGAAGCGTTTCGCCCGACGTGATTCCCCGTGCGGAGGTTTCTCCCAGCGAATCGGTGACGAACTGACGGGCGACGAGTGCCTTCCGGTCGTTCCCTGCCGCGAGTTCCCCGTCCGCTTCCGACAGCAACAACGCGGCGGTGTACACGTCGAAGACGTACTCGGCCAGTTCCTTCGCACGATGCTGTGCGTAGTCGTCTCCTTCCGTCGCTACCGCCCCGAGTGCCTCCTGTAGCCCGCCGAGTTCGTCGCGCGTCGTCACCACGAGGTCGGTCAGTTCGTCGTGTTCCACGCCATCGAGTCGATCACGGATCAGGGCCAGTACTGGTTCGTGTGCGTTTTCGCGAGCCATCGAACGAAGCACGTCGAGCGAGAGGATGTTCGACGTTCCCTCCCAGATGGGGAGTACCTGTGCATCGCGCAGAAGACGATGGGTGACGAAATCGTTCACGTAACCGTTGCCGCCCTGAATCTCCATCGCGTACGAGGCGACATCGACGGCCATCCGTCCCGTTCGGGACTTGGCGATGGGGACGAGCAGTCGCATCAATCCGAACGCGTCCTCGTCCCCTCGCTGGTAGCGGTCGAACGCCCTCCCGGCGTCGAACGTGAAGGCGGTCGCCGCTTCGTGTGCCACCGCCATCTCGACCAGGTCGCGGCGCATCAGCGGATACTGGTCGATGGGCTTCCCGAACGCCTCGCGGTTGGCCGCCCGAACCTTGCTCTCCAACAGCGCCCGTCCCATGAGACCGCACGAAGCGAACGCGTTCGCGATCCGTTCGAGGTTGAGCATCTCGGACATGTAGCGGAACCCCGAGTCGATTTCTCCCACGAGATACGCCTCGGTGTCGTCGAATTCGACCTCTCCAGTCGGGACGCTGACCGTCCCGAGTTTGTCCTTCAGGCGGCGAATCGTGTATTCGTTTTCCTCTCCATCGTGGGTCGTCTCCAGTATCAAGAACAAGGAAAGTCCATCGGTCCCGGCGGGTGCGTCGGGTCGTCGGGCGAGCGTGAGAACCGCTCCGGAATCGACGTTCGAGCAGAACCACTTCTCGCCGGAGAGTTCCCACCCGCTTCCGTCCTCGACGCGCTGCGCGATGGTTTCGGTCGCGCCGACGTCGCTTCCGCCCTGCCGCTCCGTGAGGAACATCGCGCCTTGGAGCAGGTCGTCGTACTCGCGGGTCGTGAGCCGATTGAAGGTTTCCGAGAGCGGACCGTCGGCACCGGAACTGTCGGCATCGGAACCGTCAGCGAACCGTTCCAACACGAGCGCGACACCGGCCGTCATCGCAACCGGGCAGGTCAACCCCACGTCGGCGTAGGCGAGCAGGTAATCCATCGTCAAGTGATGGAGCATGGGCGCCGGGGCGTCCTGCTCGGGAGGTGCCCGAAACGAGTCGGCGACAGCACCCGAACCGTACACCAGTCGCTCGTTTTCGAGTTGATGAGGATGATATTCGACCTCGTTCACGGCATCGCCGAACCGGTCGTAGCGCCGGAGTTCCGGGCCGTGCTCGTCGATGCTGTCCGAGTGTTCCGCGATGATGGTTCCGACGATGTCGCCGAACTCGTCGAATCGCTCCTCGGCCCATCCTCGGTCACCGCCGTAAGTGCGTTCGACTTCGTGCTGTAGTACCGGGTCGTACTGCCAGTAGTTCAGCCCTCGCCCGCGGTCGAACTGCCCGTAGTCGACAGTCATGCTGACGAAGGAATCGCGCGCGAGCTAATTAAACGATGTCCCGAGAGGAACGATTACACGATGTCCCGAGAGGAACGATTACACGATGTCCCGGTACACGCGACCGAAGGCGATACGCTGAAGGGTTCCGATCGCGGCTTCCTCCTTTTCGTGGTACGTCACGGCGACGACCGTTTCTGCTGCGGGTGCGACGTGCCACGCGACGCTGTCCACGTTTTCACTGCCCTCCATGTGTCTCTCGAAATCGTCCGGAACGTCGGCGTCGAACTCCTCCGAGGTTCCGGTGTGCGTTTCGAGGAGGGTGGCGAAAAGCGCGTCCCACGCGGTGGAAACGACATCGCTCGTCACCCGCTCGCCGTACTCTTCGCTGTCGAAGCGCATCGCTTTCGCCGTTTCCTTGACGACGGTCTGTGCTGCCGGACCGATGTCCTCGTACTGTTCGCGTGCGGCCGCTTCCGTTGCCGGGGAAAAAACGCCGTGCGTCTCCATGTCCGATACGTTTTGGGGCGGGGAACTATTCGTTTTCGTCCTGTGCCGTGTCCGTTCCGTCGGCGTCGTCGTCCTCCGCACCCTCACTTTCGTCGTTCATCATCTGTTCGGTCATTTGCCGTGCTTCCGCCATGATTCGCTGTGCGTCGGAACCCATCGTCGCATCCCGACCGTAGCCACCGGCTTGCTGGAGTTCGTCTTCGAGTCCGTGTCCATGGCCGTGGTCGTGACCGTGGTCGTGGACCGTATCCTCGAACACCTGTGGATACTCCTCTTCGTCCGCGTACTCCGTGATTCGCGGCGCGAGTTCGTCGGGACCGTCCTCGTTCCACCCCGGCGCGTACTCGTCGAGCCACGATTCGTGTTCGTCGTCCCCGAGAATGGCCGCAAACGCGAGATGATTGGCGAGATGTTCCCCGTCCGACTGTGGCGTTTCACACACTGGACACGCATATCCCATACGTGCGATACGGTTTCCGCATTGAAAAACGGTTCACTCGGTGCCGACCGGGTCGAGTTCGACTAACATCACGAGCGCGTCCTCGCCGTCGCCGTAGTATTGGGGTATCGTCCGGAGATACCGGAAACCGAACTCCTGATACAGCGAAATCGCCGGTTCGTTGCTCGCTCGGACTTCGAGCTTCACGCTGTGTGTTGACTGGAACTGCAACCCGGACAGCGCTCGCTTGAGCAGTTCTCGGCCGATTCCTTCGCCACGGCGAGAGGGATGAACCGCGAGGTCCTTGATGTGCCCGAGTGGACGCCCGTGGTTCGGGATCACATCGGCGACGACGTAGCCGATGATCTTCACCCCGTCCGTGGCGACGAGAAACG
>NZ_JBAWAC010000529.1:0-2901 GCF_049589095.1 Haladaptatus sp.
CCGCTTTGTGTCGATAGTACATCAAGCTATTGCACGTCTAAGAACAACGAAGACGGCGGGCGTATCCCCTCCCTACTCCCTCCGGTCGTTGAGGAAGGGGCCTTACCCGCCTGCAATTCAGGTAAAACCGGGGCTTACTGCGTCTGGCTGTACTTCTCGACCCACTCCTGGAGCGTGATTCCCATCGCGGACTGGGTGATGGCGTTCGAACTCGCCGAGTTCGCGCTCTTGACGAGTTCGGCTTCGAGCGTCCGGGTCGGAATCTCGCCGAGGAAGTGCGGAATCGCCCGCTGGACGGAAATCGGACAGCCGACTTCGTGAGCCAGCGCGTACCCCGACAGGGAGTGGGGAATTTCCTCGGTGGCGTACGTCGGGTCGGGGTCGAGCAGTTGGTCCTCGTCGGCGAAGTCCACGTACTCGTAGCATTTCCCCACGTCGTGGAGCAGACACGCCGCGATGATGGCGTCGTCGTCCGGGTCGGCACCGTGGAACTCGCGCTGTTCCTCCGCCGAGCGCATGGCGATTCGGGTTACTCCCCGCACGTGCTCGACGTTCGTCTTTTCGTGGATGTTCCACGCGTACGGGATATCCTCGATGTCCTTCCATCCGCCGCGGTCCAGGGCCAGCACCCACGCCTCGATGACCTTCTCGCGCAGGTCGTCGTCCTCGATCGACTGGAGTTCGGGATACGCGGCCTCGACCTGTTCGCGGTACTCCGGTTTGCTCATGCGGGATAGATTTTGGTTGCGAGAACGTAATGGTTCGTGATGAGGATATCGCGAGGAGGGGCGGTTGTGATGAGACTCGTTTGAGTTGATTTTCTTGCGATTGCAGTTCTCGGGAACTGCAATCGCAAACCAATCAAAACCAATTCGTAGCGAGCGGTCGGAGGCGTTCAAAATCTGCTTCTCAGCAACTCCAATCACAAGAGTATCAACCACATTTTTCCGAAGTGAGTGTGGCAAGAGATTCAAAATAGCGTCTCCACTGGTAGTTCCTTCCAGTAGAATTTGATATTAAATAGTATATTCCAGTATATTTGACTTCAAAACCACTTTAACGACAGTTTTCTAAGATCAAATACTGTTCGTCGTCCTCTCGTTTCGTATCGAAACTCACCTAAACCGCGACAGCAAGATGGAGGTAATGGCCAGTCGCCGCGACGTCGTACTCTATCTCGCGCTCGCCGCCATCTGGGGAACCGCGTTCCCCGCCACGGAGGCGGCGCTCGAAGGATTTCGCCCTGTCGCCCTCGCCGCCGTCCGCTTCGACTTGGCCGCGCTCGTCCTCCTCGCCGTCGCCGCCGCGTCCGGCCGCTCCCTAATCCCCCGAGGGCGGGGAGACTGGACGCCCATCCTCGTCGGCGGCCTCTTCAACATCGGCCTCCATCACGCGCTCCTGTTCGCCGGACAGCAGTACGTCACGAGCGCCGTCGCATCGACCCTGTTGGGCCTCGTCCCCGTTCTCACGCCCGTCGTCACCTCGGTATTCCGGCCGGACGAGTCCATCTCCGCACGAGGGGTCGTCGGTGTCGTTCTCGGGTTCGTCGGCGTCGTCCTCATCGCGAACCCGAGCGGCGGACACCTGCTGAGCGACATCGGCGTCTGGTTCGTCCTCGGTGCCGCCGTCGCGTGGGTCGTCGGTGCCGTCTTCACCGACGAAAACGACGCCGGGCTTCCGGGTCTCAGCCTCCAAGCGTGGATGCTCGCCGTCGGTGCGCTAGGCCTCGATATCGCGATGTTCGTCGTCCCCGGCCAAGGGTTCGCCGCCGCCACGCCGACGACCACCTCGCTCGCGTGGGTGGGCTATCTCGCCGTCGTTCCCGGTGCCGCCGGGTTCCTCATCTACTTCCGTCTCCTCCACCGCCTCGGCCCCATCGAGATGGGACTCATCGAGTACGTCATCCCGCCCTTCGCCGCCATCTTCGGCTGGTTCGTGCTGGGCGAGGGACTCACCCCGACGACCGGCGGCGGTTTTCTCGCCATCCTCGGTGGGTTCCTGCTCGTGAAGTGGCCGCGGGTCGTCGGTTCGGTACGTGGCTACTTCGACGAGGGAGTCGACGGGAGCGCCGAGTCTTCGAGAGCGGACTGAAGGCTCGACGAGGGAACGTTGGAGAAAATCCGCACGCGACCGAACCACTCAGTACTCTATCCGCGTGATTTCCTCGACGGGCCACTGACTGAGGATTTCTACGCCGTTCTCGCGGACGACGACCATCTCCTCGACGCGGACGCCCTGCCGGTCGGCGGGTTCCATCGTCTCGACGGCCATCGTCATGCCCTCCTCGATTTCGATGGGGTGGTCGGGCGAGATACCGCGCCAGATGAGCGGCACTTCGTACAGTTGGAGGCCGAGGCCGTGTGCCCAGTGGTTGGTCGTCATCTGCCAGTGGTCGGTAGCATCGTACCAGTCGGCGTGTTCACCCTCCATGTCGGGGAAGCCCTCGCAAATCTCGTCCGTCGTCGCGCCGGGTTCGATGCGTTCGAGCACGTCGTAGAGGTTGTCGCGGGCGATTTCGTAGGCGTCCTTCTGGGCTTGAGTGGGTTCACCCATGCTGAACGTTCGGTAGTAACAGGAGCGGTAGCCCATGAAGCCGATGTTGTAGAAATCGGCGTAGACGATGTCGCCGGGGCGCATGATCCGGTCGGTGGTGTTGGCTTGGTGTTTCGGCCACGTGTTCGGCCCGGAGGTGACGTAGCCACCCTGCACCATCGCGCCGAGACGCCAGAGTTCGCTGCTGGCTTCGCCCCACACTTCCGACTCGCGGACGCCGGGTTTCGCGGTTTCCGTGATGCGCTGGAATCCGGCCTCACAGAGCGCGGCGACCATTCGCAGACACTCGATTTCGTCGCGCGTCTTGACCTTCCGGGCGTCCTCCATCACCTTGGCACAGTCGTCGGT
>NZ_JBAWAC010000530.1:0-4971 GCF_049589095.1 Haladaptatus sp.
GCAAAGTACAGATCGGAGAACTCAATCTCTCCAAGTACAACGACAGTAGTTAGAAAAATTGACAAAATATATCCCCTCTCGTGTACTGCGTTTCTCGTGATGGAACGGGTAGCAGCTATCGACGAGCGCGTTTTCGGCGGTTCGGAGTGGAGTTGAATGGGTAGCGCGGGAGAGAAATCCCAAGCCGAGACGGGCGTTCTGGCGAGATTCGGCGGCGGCGAGTTCGACGGGCGAAAAGCACGGTTTCAGCTGTTGTTCTTCGTGCAGTTCGCGGCCGGGTCCGGCATCATCGTCTTTCGGAACGTCTACCTCGACGGGATGGGCATGTCGGGAGCCGAGATGGGGGTGATCGGTTTCCTCATGCTGGCGACCGGGGTCGCGGTGCAACCGCTGTGGGGCCTCGTCACCGACTACTGGCACATCGAGCGCGCGATTCTCGTCGTCGGGGCGCTCGTCTCCGCGCTCGCCCTGTTGACCTATCCGTTCGGGGCGAGCCTGACGGACCCGTTCACGATCATCGCCGTCGGGACGGCGGTTTTCTCGGCGTTCCGAGCGCCCATCGTTCCCATCGCGACAGGGATGGTTCTCTCCCGAGGGTACGACTTCGGGCATATTCGGAGCTTCGGGTCCCTCGCGTTCGGTATCGGGAGCCTCGGAGTCGGGTTGGTGGTCGCGGCGGCCGGACTCGTCTCGATAGTGTACATCTACATCGGCGGAATGGTCGTCCTGATGGCAGTCGCGTGGTCCCTGCCGGACGGGTCGGCGGCCCCAGGCGACGCGGACGATGACACCGACGACCCGTCGATAGCCCGTGCGGTGAAAGCGCTCGTGACGAACTGGAACTTCATGGTCGTCGTCACGGCCATGTTCCTGTTCCGACTGTCGTTCATGGGCGGCGAAGCGTTCCTCTCGGTGTACATGCGAGCGGTGCACGCGAGCCTCGTCGTCGGCCCGTGGTCGCTGTCGCCGGACGGCCTGACCGGCCTCGTGTGGGCGTTAAACACGGGATTAGAGGCGGGTGCGTTCGTCTACGCTGCCCGACTCGGCCTCTCGTATAAATGGCTGCTCGTGGTCGGCGGCACGATGGTCGGGGTTCCGAACGTCGTCTACGGGGTGACGACCGATCCATTGCTGATCCTCGCGGTACAGGCGTTCGGCGGAATCGGATTCGCCCTGCTCAGCCTCGGTGCAGTGAACCTCGTCCACGCAGTCGCCGCGGAGCGGATACAATCGAGCGCCCAGACGTTCCTCAGCGGGTTGAGTCTCGGACTCGGGGGCGCAATCGGTCAGGTGATCGCCGGTCACCTCCTCGACACCGTCGGCGTGCAGGAGATGTACCTCGTCATCGCCGTCGTCGGCTTCCTCGGTGCCGCCGTCGGTCTGCTCGTCACCCATCGCGGTCGGTTGGATGCGAGCGACGCCGCCGCGTAACCGGCGACAGGATTGGTTCCCCCTTGAACGACCTGCAAGGATAGCCCGGTCGGCTAAGGAAGGCGGTGCCGATTCGAGAACAATGAGTCACCGTCGAACGGCCGAAGCGGAGCAGTCCGGGACGATGGACGACGGAGTGCCGCGGCGGGCACTCGTCGCGGCGGGAATCGTCGGATTCGGATTCAGCGGACTCATCGACGTGTTGTTGCTCCACCTGGTTCTGAAGTGGCACCACCTGCTCTCGGGCCTGTATCCGCAGACGACCATGTCCGGGCTTCGAACGAACGTCCTCGCGGACGGCGTCTTCTCGATCGCCATGGTCGTCATCATGGGAATCGGGGGCGGGCTCCTCTGGAAAGCCGAGCGGCGTGCGGCGAGTCCGTTACCCGTCCGACCGATTTTCGGGTCCATCCTCGTCGGACTCGGCGCGTTCGACCTCTACGATGCGCTCGTGGACCACATCCTGTTGGGGCTTCACCAACCGCTCTCGCAAGGCGGGACGTACAACCCACACTGGATCGTCGTCAGCCTGCTCTTCATCGGTGCCGGTTGGTACGTCTACCGAACGCGCTCGCCCGAGACGCATGAATCGCCCTCGGAGAACGTCTGATCGGTATCCACGATGGTAGTTCAACCGCTCCAACCGATTCCGCTTCACGCGGTTCCATCGTCGCCGCCCACACCGGTTCCCCACTGGGCCGTGTTGATGGTCGCAGTCCCGCTCCTGTGGGTCGTCATCGCTGGCGGCGTACTGCTGGTCGATACGATGTTCGAGCGACTGTCCCGAATCGAGTGAGATCACTCCTCGACGGCAACCGAAACTCCGAGCGGTACGTACGCGTTGTTTCCGTACCCCTTCTCGTTCCACGGATACTTCCCGTCGGAGATTCCGCGAAGCCCTTCGTCCGGCGTCGAGACGGTCACGGGTTGCTCCCGTCCCTCCTCGTCGGTCGCCCGCGAGAGGAGCGTGTGCTGGCCCGGAGTCGCGTCCCAGACGTAGCGGAACTTTCGGACGGCGTGGCGACCGAGGTCGGGACCGACGAACGAAGCCTCGTCCCACGTTTCGCCGCCGTCGGTCGATAGTTCGACGCGCTCGACGGCGTCGTCGCCCGCCCACGCGACGCCCGTGATTTCGACTCGCTCGTCCGACGACAGCGCGGCCTCCTCCGTGGGCGACGTGATGAGCGATTTGACGAGTTGGTCGAAGAGATAGGCGTTCCGTATCTCCTCGGGATTTCGCAGTTGCTCGTACGTGCTGAACGTCTCGACAGACTCGTGGCGCTCGGGGTCGTCGTCCTGTGCTGGAACGATCCGATAGGAGGACTGCTGGTACTCCGTGTAGTCGTGGCCATTCCGCGATTGCCACTCCTCTCCCGCCACCATCGTCTCCATGACGTGCATTCGATCGACCCATTTCACGCTGTTGTTGCCGAACCAACCGGGGACGATCAGTCGGAGCGGATAGCCGTGTTCCGGCGTCATGGGATCGCCGTTCATCTCGTAGGCGAGCAGGCAGTCGTCGAGCGCCTTCTCCATCGGTATCGAGCGGCAGAACACGTCCTCTCCCTCCTTGGCTTCGCCACCCATCACGGACAACCACAGTCCCTCGTCGGTCGCGGCGCCATGATCGTTCAGCAGGTCCCGCACCGGCGTCCCCGTCCAGATGGCGCTCCCGACCGCACCGACCGTCCACTGGTCGCCCTCCGCGTCGGGGTCGAAATAGGCCCGCCCGTTCCCCGAGCACTCCATCATGTGGACGACCGAATCGGTCGGGTAGTCGTGTCGTATCTCGTCCATCGAGAGTTCGATCCCGTCTTCGACCATCCCGGTCAGCGAAACCGTCCAGTCGTCCGCGTCGATGTCCGGCGTTCGATGATGGGTTCGGATGTAGTGTTCCTCGCGCGGCGTCAGATAGCCTTCGAGGTGGCTTCGTGCCGACGTTTCCGCGTTCTCCGGGTCCGCGGTGAGAACGTTCAAACCCGGATACCGCTCGTCCAGCGGCGCGTCCGGACGGTCCGGCGGACCGGTTTCGTGTGGATCTTCGGGTGGCATCGGTGCGTTCGGATTGGACGAGCGTTCACTCCATCGCTATGCTTGCCAGCGAAAGTCGCTTGCCATCCCATCCGGAGATCGACTGCCGGATCAACCGCTCGTCTTCGCGTTCGCCGTTCCCGATTCCGTGTACTCCACGGTGACGTACACGTTTCGTCCCGTCCCTCGCTCGATTCGCCCTTCCAACCGTTTGGGAAGGTCACTGTACCCGGTGTTCGAACTCCTACTGACGTGCACCGTCACGTTCGCCGGTTTCGATTCCCACCCCATGCCGCCGTATCCCGTCTGGACGCCGGACATCGAGAGGTTCGAATACGCCGGTTGGTTCAACGTCGTCTCCACCTGTTCGTTCGTCGTTCGGCTGAACGATATGTTCGACGCGGTCAACGCCCCAGTACCGACGGTCGCTACGAGGAGGACGAGCAGCGTCGCGTAGACCGCCGTTCGCTGGCCGGACGGGATCGATTCCCGGAACGAACCGTCCGAATCACTCCATCTCGGCTGATAGCCCATCCCGATCAGCGTGAACAGCGCGCCGATGTTGATGGCGAGGATGTTGACCAGCAAGAGCAGGAGCGCGCCGATACCCAGCAGTGGTTCCATCCACGCGATCGCGAGACCGACCACCGCCGCGGCCGGAATGATCGCGGCCGCGATCATGACGCCGATGATGGTCGTGGACTGCTCGGTCGTGTATCCGAACGCGCCGACGACCCCGGCGATTATCGCGCCGATCGTCGAGAGGGCACTCGGCGCGAGTCGAACGCCGATGAGTTCGATATGTATGACGGACACCCCCGGCGGGACGAAGCCAGCCCAGCGAACGAACCACCCGAAGGCCGCGGCGGCGATGATGGCCGTCCCGAGGCCTAGCCCTTGCTCTTTGACGCTATCGACGAACAGTTCCCAGTCACCCAGAAGGACGCCGGTCGGGGCGGCGAGGGCCGAACTCACCTGCGGCGCGATGATCATCGCGCCGATGATGAGTGCCGGTTGGTCGAGCAACAACCCGGCGGCGGCCGCGATGACGCTCAGGAGGGTACCGAGATAGTAGAGTTGGTACGGCCATTGCATCTCCCGGATCTTCGCGTGCAGTTCCGATTTCGAGAGCTTGTGGATCGAGTCGGAGAAGCGTTGACGAAGTTCGGTGAAGTTCGGCGTCTCGGCTAGCTCGGCCTTCGTCGAGACGGTGTAGGCGTCCTCCTCGATATCCGAGTCACGGAACTCGTCGAGGATCGGCCCCACCATCGCCGTCGGAAGCGGGAAGAAAAAGAGCGCACCCTCCCCCTCGTCGCTCACCACCGTATAATCGACATCGTACTCGTCGAGGATGGCGGCGACTTCCTCCCGTTCGCCTGCCGACGCATGAACGTGCAACTCTCGCATTGGCTACTAGATTCGCTTGCGTCTGCTGTATCTTCCGGCCGGTTACTAATGGTCTTTAAATCACCCCCTCGTCAGCGACGGGTCGGATGCGAACGCTCATTC
>NZ_JBAWAC010000531.1:0-1879 GCF_049589095.1 Haladaptatus sp.
TCGCCGCGGCGGCCGTCGTTCGGTAGCGGAGGACGACGGTATTCGTTCCGACGACGCGGGCGTCGAGAAGCGTTCCGGGACCTCGGTATCGGACGATGCCGTCGAGCACCGTCGGATTCTCCCGGAAATACTCGGCGGTGTCCTCGTTCGTTAGCCGGTTTCGAATCGTCCACGTCGCGGTGCCGTTTTCGTGAACGCGGATCGTCGCCGTGCTGTGTTCGACGCCGGTCGCGGTTTCGTTCTCGTTCTCGATTTCGTGTGTTCCGCCGTACCAATGTGTGGCTTCGGTGAAGCCGTTTCCGCACGGTCCGCAGAACGGTTCGGGCGGCGGGGTGCTCACCACGGGAACCGCCACGAATACCGCGAGGAGGGACAGGAGGGCGAGCAGTGAGAGAAAGGAACCACGGGAGGTGACTGTCCGGAAGCGCATACCCGAAATTGTCTTCCATCCGATATTTATCTTTCTCTCATCGAACTCGATTCCGAAACGCCGACGTTAAACGCCGCGATTGGCAATGAACGCGCATGAACTGTCGGCAGTGTGCGTCCTCGCTCGAACGACCGGGCGACTACTGCCTGGTCTGCCGGACGCAGAACGCCGACTCCGTCGTCCTCACCGTCGCCCGCAACCACGCCGAACTCACGATGCTCCGGGACGAAACCGTCGTGGGGAAGACTGGCGTCCGGACCACGCCAGAGGACGGTGAAAACGAGGTCGTCGAACTCCGCAACTTCGCGGGGCGCATCGCCGACGAAGTCCGCCGGAAACATCCTGAGGAGGTGTACGCGGCGGGCGACCGCGACGTGATTCGGGCGATTCGGGCGAAACTCCACCACGACTTCTACCGCGTCGGCGACGAGGACCCGGTCGAGGAGGTGCTTGCCCGCCGAGGGGAGCGCTCGCTCGAAGTCGTGGACCTCGACCCGAGCGAGAAACTCGGCGGCTCACACACCACGCTCATCGGCAACCGCGACGGCATGCGGGTGATTCGGGAAGTCGCCTGCCACCCGCACGTCAAGAAGGTCATCCCCGGTCCCATCAGCGCCGGAGGGTCGAGTTCGGACTCCGGCGTCCGCGCCAAGGCGACCCGCGCCGACGAGAACGGCAACGTCCGCATCCTCCTCCGCGACGGCTCCAGCGTGCAGGAGAACCGCGTCGTCACTACCGCGATGGACCGCGAACTCGGCGAGCGGATTCGGGAGGATCTGAACGAAGCGCTGCGGGAGAGCGGGTTTCAGTAGCCCACGAATCGGATTTCGGTTTTCGTTCGACGCGTCCGTTGGTAGGTCTCGTACAACCTTGTCCAACCGGACGGCGCGTGCTGGCGGGACCGCGCAACCAGCGGTCGGTTGGGCGGTCCCGGGATACCGCGCGAGGGATGAACGAGGACGCGCCCGACAGGCGCGTCGGAGTGAATCGGCTGGGGAGGCGGGTGGTGCTGTGCGGTTGCGATGCGGTGCGGTGGTGGTGTGGTGCGGTGTGGTCTCATCGACGTCTGTACTTGCTGTCACGGCAAAACGAGAAGCGGCTCGTCGCGAGCGTGCAGCCGTAACTTTTGTAGTCGAATCCCCCGACTACACTCAATCACGCCCGTTTCTGACGAAGCCCCAGTCCTTTTGGGCCTGCGTAATTATATGTAATTACATGGCCTCACGCTACGACGCGATACTCACGGCTATTCCGACGCTATCGGGCGGTGGATACGTGGCTGGGCAGTTCACGTCGTTCCCGATGGCCATCCTCGGCCTGCTCGGGGCACTGTTGGTCGTCGGGTACGCGTTGGCTCGCCCGCCGGTCTGAACTCAAAGGGTTTATCAGTCCTCTCGGGTTATTTCCCGGTACTATGGCCGAAGACTCTCGATCACGAACCGGCAGTGC
>NZ_JBAWAC010000532.1:0-1708 GCF_049589095.1 Haladaptatus sp.
GAGTTCACCCAACAGGGCGGCGCGCGGCCGTTCGGCGCGGCGCTGCTGATTGGTGGCGTCGACCCACGTTCGACGAATTCGTCGAGCGGGCCTGGCCCGCGAGACGGCGTCGAACCGACTACCAGCGAGGACGAACCGCCCCAACCGCGGTTGTTCGAAACCGACCCGTCCGGGACGTTCTACGAGTGGCAGGCGACCGCCATCGGCGCGGAAGACGGGACGGTTCGGGAGTACCTCGAAGACAACTACGACCCGCAAGGTTCGATTCAATCCGGCATCGAACTCGCGCTGTCGGCGCTCGCGGAATCCGAAGAAGGTGGCCTCTCGCCCGAGGAAGTGGACGTGGCGACGGTCGCACCGACCTACCAGGCGCTCGGTATCGAGGAGCGTCGGGAGACGCTGGAGTCGTTGGACTTGCTGGACGAACAGGCGTCCTAACGGCGGTTCGGAATTCGGTTTTTCCACAACCCTTGAAATAGCTACCCGACGAGAAGCCCACTGAGGATTAAGGTCGTTCGAGTGCGAGGTCTCGATGTGAAATCGAACCTCCTCGCGCTCTTGGACGAACTCCGAATCATCGGTCAGAACGGGCTTCGATATGCGGACAACCATCACGACGAACGACGGTACGGTCGGATACTCGACTTGGTCGCGGAACACTACGGCGAAACGCTCGCGGTGAGTTCCGACGAGGTCCGTGAACGGTTCGCCGAGGAGGTCGGGCATATCACGCCGAAAATCGCAGCCGGTGCCGCGATTTTCGACGACGACGGACGGATCCTGTTGATGAAGCGCGCCGATAGCGGTGAGTGGATGGTCCCAGGCGGGTTCCTTGACCCGGGCGAAGGTCCCGAACGGGCGGCGGTTCGCGAGACGAAAGAGGAGACGAACCTCGACGTCCGGGTTACGACGCTGGTCGGCGCACACTACCAACCGGCGACTGAACACCACGTCAACGAAGCCGTCGGACTCGTCTACCTCTGTGAACGCTTGGGCGGAACGCTTCGAGGGTCGGAGGAGAGTTCGGACCTCGGGTACTGGCACATCGAGGACGTACCGGCGTGGCACCGCGATTTTCACGAGATAGCGTACGATGCGCGCGACGTGTGGCAGCAACGACGCGAGACGACATCGAACTCGTCGTGAACGGTGGTCATCGCAGCGTTTTTTGACTTCTCAGGACGCCGTCTGCCCCGTTTCGCGCACCGTCACGACCTCCAGATTCGAGGCGACGAACAGCGACAGCACGTCGCCGTTTACCGCCGTCGAAACCCGAACGCACCACGGGTCCTCCGAGACCACCGCTTCGCGCCACTCCTCGCCGACGTTCCAAACGGGACGCTCCCGGATGTCGATGCCGTGGCGGTGGTAGAACGAGATGACCGCCGGATGCTCCAGCACCGCGAGCGTGACCGGCGAGCGAAGCCGACAGCCACAGCGCTCGCAGTCGAACTGGACCTGCGGACGGCGGTGGTCGGCATTTTCCGCGCCCTCGTCCGTTTCCGCGTCGTGATACTCCACGTGTGCGTTCGCCGGGGCACTGCACTCCGGGCAGACGCCGTCGTCCATGAGCGACAGACGATGGCGGTGGTGCCGGTCGAACGCCGTCAGCAGGCCGTCGGGGTCGTGAGCGCGATGCCCTCCGGGCGGAAACGGTAACGTGAGCGTCGGGCGTTCGCAGGCCCGGCATTCGACGACGACGTAGTTG
>NZ_JBAWAC010000533.1:0-4632 GCF_049589095.1 Haladaptatus sp.
AGTATATTCCGAACGAGGGGGAGTATCTATAAACGGCTTCCCGTCCTCGCTGTTACTATGTCACAGGAAGTTGCCGGATACGACAGCGATTCCGGTCTCCCCTCCTCCGTCGTGGAGGGTCTGCAGACCATCAAAGCAGGAATCGTGAGTACCGCTCTCATGCTGTTCATCTTTCTCGCCGCGGAGTCGGAATCGGGGTTCAAGCTCGGCGTCCCGGCCGCGATTGCGAAGTTCGTCAGGATGCCGGGGGACTTGTATCTCGGGTTCTCCGTCTTCGTTTTCATCGGCATCGTCGTTTGGCCACTGCTGTTCGCGGCAATCGAGGACAAGTTCAAAGTCCTGCCGGGGAGCGGGGATATCGCCGTTCGCGGCGTCATGTTTTCGCTCCTGCTGTGGTTGGCCTTCCTCGGCCTCGGTTCGACGGGGATGCAACTCGAAAGTTCTGCACTCCTCGTCCTCTATCTCGCCTTCAGCTTCCTCGCACACGTCGGCTACGGCTACTCGCTCGGCGTCTTCTACGGCCGGTTCACGCGGTAGGCGGCACCCCCGTCTGCTAAAAATCGAAAACGCTCGCCTATCTCAGCGAACTATCGCGACTCCAATTGCTCCTCGAACCACTGCCACTCCTTCGAGAACATGCCGTACTTCTTGAGGTTCCACACGTCCGCGTCGGTGACGATGTCGCCGTTGCGGTAGGACTGGAGCATGTTCCATATCCAGACCAGCGACCCGAGCGCGATGAGGACCGCGCCGAAGGATGCGATTTGCTGGAGGAGTTGGAATTTGACCGGGTAACTCGCGTACCGGCGCGGAAGTCCCATCATTCCGAGGACGATGAAGGCGTTGAACGTGATCATGACGCCGACGAAGGTGAGCCAGAAGTGGACCTTCGCGAGGGTCCTGTCGTACATCCGGCCCGTGAAGATGGGGAACCAGTAGTACACCGCCGCGAACATGCCGAACGGGATCAGTCCCATGATGATGAGGTGGAAGTGGCCGACGACGTAGTAGGTGTCGTGGAGGATGAGGTCCACGGGAATCGCGGCGAGGAAGACGCCGGTGACGCCGCCGATGATGAACGTCGCAATCGATCCCACACAGAACAGCATGGGCGCTTCGAGGCGGATAGCTCCGTTCCACATCGTCGAGATCCAGTTGAACGTCTTGACGGCGCTCGGCACCGCGATGGCCAGCGAGACGGCCATGAAACTCGCGCGGAGGCGCGGGTCCATTCCGGTGGCGAACATGTGGTGGGCCCAGACGCCGAACGAGAGCACGCCGATGGCCAGCGTCGAGTAGACGACGAACTTGAACCCGAACAGCTTCCGCCCCGAGAATTTCGGGATGATGAGGCTGATCAGCCCCATCGGCGGCAGGACGAGGATGTACACCTCGGGATGGCCGAAGAACCAGAAGAGGTTCTGCCACAACATCGGCCCGCCGCCCCCCGTCGCGAAGAACGTCGTCCCGAACACGCGGTCGAGCAGGAGCATGATGATGGCGCTGCCCAGGAGGGGGAACGCGAACAGGATGAGGCCCGCTTGCGTGAGCGCCGTCCACGTGAAGATGTCGAGTTCACCCCAGTCCACGTCCCGAAGCGTGAACGTCGTCACGATGATGTTGATCGCACCCAGCGTGGTGCTGATGCCGGAGAGGTGTAACCCCAACAGCATTATGTTGATCATCGGGTTCGGCCGCTGACGCGCCAGTGGCGTGTACATCGTCCAGCCGGTTTGCGGCGGTTCGAGGCGGAAGAACGGGCTCGCAGCGGCCATTCCGAGCACGGGTTGGATCACGTGCCCGATGATGTCCGAGAGGAGTCCGAAGCGAACCAACACGAACGCCGCCGGAAGCATCCAGAACGCGACGGCGTTCACCCGCGGGAACGCCATGTCGTCCGCCCCGATGAGTAGCGGCAGGAAGTAGTTGATGAACCCGAACAGGACGGGCGTGGCGAAGAAGAACAACATCGTCAGGCCGTGCATGGTGAACAGCCCGTTGTACGTCGCCGTGTCCCACACATCGACGCTGTGGGTGAACAGTTCCGTCCGTATCATCATCGCGTCCGTGCCGCCCCAGAAGAACGCGATGCTGCCGAACGTGAGATACAGAAGCCCGATGTCCTTGTGGTCCACCGTCGTCAGCCACCTGATGACGCCCGTCGGTTTCCCGTACCCGGACGGGAATCCGTGGGCGTAGCCGCCGTCCGCCTTCGCCTCCGGTTTTCGTCCGGCGCTGACGATGTCTTCGATACGTATCGAGCGAGCGAACAGGAGTGCGAGCGCTAGCAGCGCGACGCCGATTCCGACACCGATCGCGGTTTCTCCAAGCAGATTCATTGTAGTCCTCTCGTTACCGAATATCTCTCGGCTGGTAACCGTTGTTTCAGGCACGATGCGGCTCGTAATCCAACGTATGGCTGGATGGTTTGTAACCGACCGGTTCGTTCCCAGTCGGTGAAAACGGCCACCGTCATTTTACCTCGTGTCTTTCATCGGTATCCCGATCAACGGGTGCCGGGTTTGCATCAAAACGGACTGGGTGTTGCTCCCGAACACGACCTTTTGGGCCGGGCTTCGCTTTTGACTCAGGCCGATGGCGATTTCGTCCGCGTCGAGTTCATCCGCGGTGGTGAGGATGTCGTGAGCGGGGTCGCTTCCGTCCGTGTTCTGTTCCGTTTCGATATCGAACCGGTCCCCGAGTCGGTCCTGGAACACCGCCAACGCTTCCTGCCCTTCTTGGACTAACTCCTCGTCGTTCCCGCCGTGAATCGAGTTCAACGCGTGAACCTCGTCTCCCTCGTGGAGTCGGCCGTCGAGATACTCACAGATCCGCTCGCTCGTCTCGGCGCTGTCTGTTCCTGCAACGATTCTCGTCATAAATAACGCGAGTATCGGAAGAACCATAAACGAGTTGGCAGGCAAAATGATGTGTCCCGTCAGTACATATTTCCCCTCCCGTCGAAACGAAAAGCGGTTCCCCCCCTCGTAGACGAGGGAACGAGACATCCTCACTCGTTCACGGAGCGGTTCTCGAACGGCCGCCACGCAACACGTTCCGTAGCGGATTTCCACAACTATACAATCCCCGCACCGCTGTTCTGGAACATGGACGATATCGCCCGGCTCGCGGAGCGAGTTCGTGACGCCGAAACCGTCGTGGCGTTCACGGGTGCCGGAACCAGTACCGCATCGGGGATTCCCGATTTTCGAAGCGATTCGGGAATCTGGACCCAGTTCGACGAAGCTGACTTTCACTACCGTCGATTTCGAACCGACCCGGCGGCGTTTTGGACCGACCGCCTCGACCTCCACGAAACGATGTTCAGCGGCGAGGTCGAACCGAACGAGGCACACGACGCGCTCGCCGACCTCGCGGCGAACGGCCAGTTGGACGCCATCGTCACGCAGAACACGGACGGACTGCATGCCGAGAGTCTGAACGGTCACGCGGATGGCCAAGATGCCACCGAGTTGGTCGAACTGCACGGCAACGCCCACCGCGTCGTCTGTGAGTCCTGTGGGCGGACGGCCGACGCCGCTCCGGTGCGAGAACGCGTGCGATCCGGCGAACTGCCGCCCCGCTGTACCAACTGTGACGGCCTGTTGAAACCGGACGTGGTGCTGTTCGGGGAGCGGTTGGACGAGGGGACGCTTCGCCGCGCCCGGCAGTATGCGAGGCGAGCGGACGTGTTCATCGCCATCGGGTCGTCGCTCACCGTCGAACCGGCGGCGTCGCTGCCGCGAACCGCTACCCGCAACGGGGCGACGACCGCCATCGTCAACTTCGACCGAACGCCGTTCAGTCCGCGCGCGACGTTCGACGTCCGGGGGGACGTGACGACGGTGCTTCCGGAACTCCGTGCACGGGTCGTGACAGAGGGAAACTCCCTCGGAACTGAAACTCCCTGATTCGACGTTTCTCGGGCCAAATGTCCGGATTTTGTAAATATCTCCCTTCTGGTTTGGGTACTGTTTTTTGTCGGTGTACGTTCTACCTCTATCCATGGCAGAGAATGACTCACAACCGTCAGTGGAAGTCGATATCTCCGAGGAGGTCGTGGAACCGGAATTCGACTCCTTCACGGGAATCATCACCGACGGGTTCATCGGCGCGGTCGGCGGTCTCGTCGGCACTGCCGTCATGACCGCGATACTGCTGGTCGGAACCACGCTCGGAGCGTTCGACCTGAACTCGTTTGCCGTGTTGGCGCAGTTGACGGGCGTCGACGTGCTCCTCCCGTCGAACCCGGCGGCGGTCGGCTACCTCATCTTCCTCGGCGGCGGGATGGTGACGTGGCCGCTCCTGTTCGTCTCTATCGGGTCGTATCTGCCGGGTGAGAATTACGCCGCCAGGGGCCTCCCGTACGGGTTCGTCCTCTGGACCGGCTTCGTCATCGCGTTCTACGATGGCTACGTTGGGCTGTTGCTCGTCGTCTACCTCGTCATCACCCTCCTCGGACACCTCGCCTACGGCTTCGCCCTCGGCGCGGTGTTCGATTACCTCTCGAAACGCCCGACGACGCTGGTGTAGTCGGACAAAAACTCGATCTAGCGTTCGGGGTCCGCCGACGTCGTGTACTCCTTTTCCGGTTCCCGTTCGTGCTCCTCGAACGTCTCCACGAGGTCGCTG
>NZ_JBAWAC010000534.1:0-5126 GCF_049589095.1 Haladaptatus sp.
GGCGATTCGTGGTCCGTCGGGCCCGCCGATCGTCGAACTCGATATTCCGGCGAGAAGGAGTCCCGCAATGGAGACGAGGAGCAGCACGCGGGCTGTCGAAGTTCGCATGTGAACAGGGGACATAGATCGCTGCTCATCGATTCCCATCATCGACTGATTATTGTTACGATTATCCATGCAAAACTGCAGAATACTACGATATTTTTCGAGAAATTACCCTGTTTGTGGTCTATTTATGGATGGGATTCTAAAATTACCAATATATTGATGAAGGACTTCACACCTCAATGAGCAATCGAAACATCTCTCTGTTGCCGCAATTCGAGCGCTCTTATTTCTTCACTGAACGGATTCGACCCTCTTCCAGTATAGTTCGGCGGCGGGACAATTCGGTACTCGTTGCGTTCGGATCACAGCAGCGCGGCTTCCTGTCGCTTTTCCACGACCCCTGGAATCGACGTCGTATCGGTCTGACCGGCAAACGTCATCGTCACGGTCACGTGGTCGGGGAGCTTCCGCACCATCTCCTTTTGCGTCACTCCCGGGCCGGTCGGTGCAGTCGAGACGAACCAATCTCCGTCGTGAGACGACAGGCCGGACGAGGTATATGCGTCATCGAAAATCACTTCGATGCGCCGTTGAACCCTACGGATCGCAATCCCTCCGGCTTTCATCTCGCCCCACTGCTCGAACGGCTCCGTGGCGTACGCAACCGCACCCGAACTGTTCCGGGCGGTCACGACCCTGACCTCGTTCGTCTTCGGGAGGTATTCGGCGTCCGTATCCTCGACGGTCGTTTGCACGTCGAGTGGCTTCCCGGTGGCTCGAATCCCCGGAAGCGGGGACAGACTGGCGGCTATTTTCTCCTTCGTGAACCCGTTCACCTGCGAGCCGACGAGGCCGAGTCCGGCCGCCGTACAACCCGCCGCGAGGAAGGCCCGTCGTGAAGAGGAGGACATTGTTGTTTCCACGAAGAATGTCGGCAAATTCTTTGTGCAAAAATCAGTGGCTCTCGTTCTCGGGGTATTTCCCCCGTTTCGGTAGAATGGAAAGGTGAACGATGTGCGATGGTATTCCCGTCTACTCGAACACCACCTTCCCTTTCGGCATAGCCCGCACGCTTCGCTGAGCGAATACCATTCTACTCGGTTAGGCGTGTGGTGTGGACGTTGGAAAATGCGAGGGATGGGATTCGAACCCATGGACGTCTACACGAGCGGGTCTTAAGCCCGCCGCCGTTGGCCTGGCTTGGCAACCCTCGCGCGTCAGTCGATTGCCGCTTCCACTGCAAGTGGGTTTCGGTTGGTACACGGCCCCCTCGTTTATTCGCGTTCCCGCCGAAATCACGTCCATGCTCGTCTTCTCGCGCGAAGTGTACGATATGCTCGTCAGCCGTGCGCGTCGGGGTCGCCCCGATGAGATTTGCGGAATCCTCGCGGGATCACGCGGCGAGCGGGCCGAAGTGGGGGGCGTGTATCACGCCGAAAACGTCGCGGCGGACACGCGTACGAACTACGAAATTGACCCGGAGGAGCAACTCGCGGTCATGGATCGAATCGAAGCGGACGGCTCCGAGGTGGTCGGTTTCTATCACTCCCATCCCATGGGTCCCGACGCGCCCAGCGAAACCGACGCCGCGGACGCGACATGGGACGGCTACTCCAACGTCATCGTCTCGCTGAACGGTTCCCACCCGTTCGTCGGGTCGTGGCGCTGGACCGGCGAGACGTTCGAACCGGAAGTCGTCCAACTCCGATAGCGCGAGCCAACTAGGGGGTGGCTTTTTGAGGGCGCTCCGAACACAGGGGGCATGGACCGAAGCGAACGAACGGGAACCGAACGGTTGGACGACGGCGAACGGTTGAACGACGGCCACCGCGCGCTGTTGGCACTCCAACGCTGTCGAACCGTCCACGCACCCGACGAGCGGGTTGCCGTCTTCGACGTGATCCCCGAACCGACCACTGATGGAATCGAACTTCATGGACGCGTCTCGACGCCGCAACTCGAAGCCGAGGCGCGAGCGGCGGTCGAACGAGCAATCGAGACGGCGGTGACGAGCGACCTCGAAATCCTCGATGAACTGCGAACCGAGCGAACCGTCACCGGATCAGTCGTATCCGTGTGCGACGATCCGGACGACGAGGCCGAACAGGTAACGCAGGTGCTCTACGGCGCGCGAGTCGAGGTGTTCGACGACGAGGATGAAACTTGGTCGCGGGTGCTGACGCCGGACGGCTATCTGGGATGGCTCGACCGAAGCGCGCTCGCACCGATCGAGGACGACGAAACGAACGCGGTCGTCGTCCACGATACGAAGACGGACGACGGAGAGACGGTGTACGCCGGAACCGACTGCCGAGTCGAGGACGAAGGCGGGAACGAGACGACCGTTCGCTTCCGCACCGGCGAGCACGCAACCGCCTCCGCGGGAGTCGTCCAGTGGCCACCCGAGAACCCGACCGGCGAGGCCGTCGTCGAAATCGCGCGGGAGTTCCTCGGAACCGACTACGACTGGGGTGGCATGACGAGCGACGGGATCGACTGCTCCGGACTGGCGTGGATCGCCTATCGAGTCAACGGTATCACCCTGCCACGCGACGCCGACCAACAGCGGGTCATGGGACGGTCCGTCGAGCGTGACGAACTGCTCCCCGGCGACCTGCTCTTCTTCCCCGGCCACGTCGCGGTTAGCCTCGGCGACGACGAGTACGCCCACGCCTACGGCGGCGCGGAGTCGGTGGTGATCAACAGCCTCGACCCGGAGGACGACGCGTATATCGAAGATTTGGATGAGAAGTTCGAACTCGCGCGCCGTATCATCCCAGCCACGTGAACACGGCGTCGCCGATTTCCGCGATGGCGTCCGCCGCGTCGGCACCGTTCTGACGGGCGTCCCCGTTTTCACCGTCCGCCGAACCGACGCCGTCGATGAACACCGAAAACACGAGCGGTTCGTCCCGGTCGGGGACCGACAGGATTCCGGTGTCCAACGCGGCGGTCGGGAGCCACCCGGTTTTGTGGGCAACTTCGGTTTCGTAGGGAAGGTACCGCGGGATCATCGACGTGTCCTTTTGTGCATTGAGCGAGACTCGCATTCGCTCGTAGGCTTCTGCTGAGAGCATCCTCCGATAAACGAGGTCGGCGAAGAACCGGGCGCAGTCGAGCGGTGTCGTTGCGTTCGTCGGTTCGTCCGCCGGGACGCTGATATCGAACTCCTCGAAGTCGTAGTCTTCGAGCGTCGCCATCATCTTTCGCGCGAGGCGGGTTCGCTCCATGCCGAGTCGGGCCGCCGCGTCGTTCACCGATTCGATGCCGAGGTGGTCGATGAGTTGGTTCGTCGCGGCGTTGTCGCTGACCGAGATCATGGCCACGGCGAGGTCTTCGAGGGTCGGCGTCGCGTCAAGTAAGTGCAACAGCCCGCTTCCGCCGACGCGGTTCTCCGGGGTGAGCGGGCACGGACGGTCGAGTTCGCCGAATTGGCCGTCGTATCGCTCGTAGAGGGCGTAAAGAACGGGGAGTTTGATCGTGCTCGCGCTCTGGAAGACGTGGTTCTCGTCGCGAGCGTAGACTACATCGAAGTTCCTATCGTCGGTCGGAAATCCGAGGAAGGCGCCGAGTTCGCCGTCGATTTCGTCGTCGTATCGATCGATGTATCCCGCCAGTTCGTCGCGGGTTTCGATGCTCGGCGTGTCAGGGCGCATCGGGAATCGACTCCGGTTTCGTTGCCATGCCGACACACTGGTCCCCGGTTCCTACAAATACTTTCGTGTCGGGGAAGAGGTAACGAAACGCAACGTTCGTCGCCTAGCATGGGAGGGCGAACGATTATCCTCGCGTTGTCGGATGTTCTGGCATGGAACTAGCGGACAGAAAGGAGCGACTGCGCACGCACGCCGACGACCTCGTCTCGGCGTTCGGTTCGCCGCTCTACGCCTTCTTCGAGGACGATTTGCGCACGAATTACGACACTCTTCGCGGAGCGCTGGACGAACAGTATCCGAACTCGGAGGTCCACTTCGCGGTGAAGGCGAACTACAACCTCGGAATCCTCTCGATACTCCGCGACGCGGGTTGTAAGGCCGAAGCGTACGCGCGCTGTGAACTGACGGCCACGCAACGGGCGGGGTTCGACCCTGAGAACGTCCTCCTCACCGGCATGAACCGCACTCCGGCGGATATCGAACGCGCGCTCGACTGGGGCGTCTCGCACCTGCTCATCGACAACGCGACGGAGTTGGAGAAGGTGGTCGTTGCCGCCGAGGCGACCGGGGCGGTTCCGGACGTGTTGATTCGCGGCAACCCCGCGATGGACGTGCCGACCCATCCGGAAGTTGCGACGGCCACGCTCGAAAGCAAGTTCGGTCTCGACATCGTGAGCGGGCGGGCGATGGCCGTCGCCGAGAAGGCGGTCGAATCCGACGCCGTCTCGCTCGCTGGTGTGCAGTTGCACGTCGGCAGTCAGGTTCGCGGCGTCGAACCGTACGGCGTCGCGGCCCGCGAGATGCTCGGTTTCGCGGCGGACGTGCGCGACGAACTGGGCGTCGAAATCGACGTCCTCGACCTCGGCGGCGGATTCCCTGTCCCGTACGACGAGGACGTCCCCGCGACCGAGGACATCGTGTCGTACATGGCCGACACGATTCGGGAGAGCTGTGAGGCACACAACCTCTCGGAGCCGAAGCTGTTCGTCGAACCCGGTCGGCGACTCGTCGGCAACGCCGGGACGTTTGTGGCGACGGTCGGCGTGATCAAGGAGACACCGTTTGCCGACTTCGTCGTGCTCGACGGCGGGACGAACGCGGTCTCCTCCTACTGGCCGTACCCCGTCTACGCGGTGAAAGACCGCGACCCGGGACAGGAATACCACGTCGCTGGCCCGCTCTGTTACTCCGGCGACGTGATAAGCGAGGACGTTTCCCTTCCCCAACTCGGGCCTGGCGACCTCGTGGCGGTGGACCGAATCGGCGCGTACTCGCTCGGGAGCGCGAGCCACACGAACGCCGAGCCGAAACCCCCAGTCGTGCTGGTCCGGAGCGACGGCACGCACGACCTGCTCCGACGGCGTGAGACGTGTGACGACGTTCTCGGGCGGGATTCGATTCCGGACGGGTTGGAACGGTGAA
>NZ_JBAWAC010000535.1:0-6146 GCF_049589095.1 Haladaptatus sp.
AGGGTGGGGAGGCGGTGGGTCTCCGCGCCGACATACGTGACGAATTCGACGTAGAGCGGCTGATGGAAACCGCCGCGAGAAGCGGCACCGACGGTATCGACGTGGTCGTCGCCAACGCCGGAGTGTATCACGGGACGCCCGGCGAAACGCCGCTGACGATGGAATCCTACGCCGCCTTCGACGACACCCTCCGGACGAACTGCCGTGGGGTGTACGCGGCGATTCGGGAATCGCTCCCCCACCTGAACGACGATGCTCGGATACTCGTCCCGACCGGCAGTATCGGGCACGAAACGCACGCGGGCTACGGTTCCTACGCCGTGTCGAAGGCCGCCACCGAGGGGTTGGTTCGCGGGTTCTCCGCGGAACTCGACGTTCCAGTCGTCGGCATCGACCCCGGCGTCGTCGGAACCGAGATGATGGGCGGGAAGGGACGTGACCCGGAGGACGTGGCCGAGTTGTTCGTCTGGGCCGCGACGGACGCGAACGCCGAGGACGTGGACGGCAAAATCATCGGACTGAAGGAGTGGCGGAAAGCAACGCGGGAGTGATTCTGTCGGTCAGTCGGAGCGATTCGGGTGGTCGGTCGAAGTGAGTCAAGTGGTCAGTCGAGTCGGGTGGTCAGTCAGAGTGAGTCAAGTGGTCAGTCGAGTCGGGTCGGCGTGTGAACGTGAAACTCCGTCTTCGGGCAGTACCGAACCCGTGGCTCGGTCTCGGGTTCGGGAAGGGTGTTCGCTTCGAACAGGGAATCGGCGCGCACGTTGGCCGCCGCTCGTTGGAGGGTCCACGGGTCGTGTTCGACGCGGGCGGTCATTCCGGCCTGCGGAACGAACAGTCGATAGCGCTCGGTCAGAAAGTAATCGAGCGTCCCGGAGTCGGGAGTGGTCGCGGGTTCTTCGGGGCGATAGGTCGCCTCGAATTCGACCGGGAGCGTGTCGGGGTGAACACGCCGACTCAGCACTCGATTTTCCGTTCCCGTCTCGCTGGCGATGTCGGCGTAGTAGTACGGGAGATGATAGAGCATTCGGGCCACGCGGGCCGCGATTCGACTGCCGGTATCGAGGCTCAGAAAGTAGACGCCCGGCGCGTTCCCCAGGCGGACGTACGTGCGAAAGTTGATCTGGGGGAACGTCATCCCCACGACGCTGGGCGTTCCGGGTATTCGCGCGCTCTCGATGGTCGATGCGAGGACGCTGACCCACGCCTGGCCATCGTAGGTGTCGAGCGCCAACGAATCCGGAACCGCGCTGTCGAGTGCGGCCGACTCGACCGGCCAGTGGACGAACAGACAGTCCCGCCACGTGAACCGGAGTGCGCGAACGGTCACGGTTCCACCGACTTCGGCATCATGCTTCCTTTCCCGGTTTCACCCCGCAATTGTTTTGCGGCGGGCGACCGACGGGCTTAACAACTCCACGAACAATTTTAATAACAATGTCAGGACTTTCCCGTCTGGGTCTCGCCGGGTTCGTCGCCTTCGTCGTTCTCTCTGGAGTCGGAATCGTGGCTCATCTCTCGAAGGTACTCGTCATCGCGTGGGTCGCGTTCGCCGCCATGGCGGGCGGTGCCGCCCTCGGTGGCCGTATGAACGACTCCATGCACGCGAAGCAACTCGTCTGGGCGTTCGGGTTGGCGAGCGGCGCGATGATCACCAGCGCCGCCGTGTTTCTCGTCCCGAGCGCTATTTCCCATCAGGCCGAATTCGGCGGCTTCGGTATCGCCTTCGGCATTCTCGCCGGGTTCAGCGCCCACACCATCGGTCACCGGGCGACGCACCTCGAAACCGCGCTCGACCACACGTCGATCGAATTGACCGCCCACTCGCTCGCCGCGGGGGCCATCGTCGGACTCGTTTACGGCAACATGCCCGGCCTCGGTCTGCTCCTCGGGCTCACCATCGTTTCGCACAAGGGTCCCGCCGGATACGTCGCGGCCCACCGCCTTCGGGGGAGTGGCAAATCCGTCTCCGTCCTGCTCCTCCCCGCCGCCGGAATCGGCATCGCCGCCATCAGCTCCGCGCTGCTCCACCTCCCCTCGGACCCCGCGATAAACGGCTTCGTCTTCGGGTTCGCCGCCGGGGTCTTCCTCCACGTCGCCATGGACTTCCTCCCGCGCTGTGAACTCGGCGGCGAGGTGTACGAAGTCGCACAGTTGAGCGACAACGCACACCACCTCCTCGACGAACTCCGTATGCACGCGGTGGCGAGCACCCTCCTCGGCGGTGCCGTCGTGTTCGGCCTGTGGGCGGTCATCAGTCGTCCGATGTGACCATCGGCGTACCATCATACGAAACCGACCACGCAACGACTATTGGTTCGCTTGAGGAATCCACGTGTATGCCGACGTTGATGGACACCTACATCGAAAACCGCGAACGCGTGCAACCGAACCACGCCAACAACTACGAGACCGCCCACGGGGGAATCGTGATGAAGTGGATGGACGAAATCGGGGCGATGTCGGCGATGCGCCTCGCGGGCGAGACGTGCGTCACCGCCAACGTGGATCAGATGGACTTCCAACGACCGATTCCCGTCGGGGACACCACGGTCATCCGGTCGTACGTCTACGACACTGGACGGACGAGCGTGAAGGTGAAACTCCGGGCCTTTCGCGAGGAACCCCGGACGGGCGAACGCGAGCAGACGACCGAGTCGTACTTCGTCTTCGTCGCGGTGGACGACGAGGGACGGCCCACGGAGGTGCCGGACATTCAGGTGGAAACCGAACGCGGCGAGGAACTCCGTGAAGCCGCCTTCGCCGGTGAAAAATAGCCTCCTTCCCGACGGGCTTGGCACCCAGGTACTGGCGAGGCACGCTTCTCCCTACCGAACGATATACGGTCCGTTTCGCGTCCCGAAAACCAACGACTGTGGACTGTTTTCGACCGAATTACTGCCGGTCGTGCTCGAACTCGACGTTACACGACCGACCCGCAACCGGTAATACTGGGTATCTTGCGACGGTTTGTTTTTCGACCACTGCATGCGGGCGTTCCCTCGCAGCGTGAACCCCTCTTCGAGCGAAACGTTCGACACACGGATCGCGGAACCGCCGTTCGTGACTTGGATGTCTCGACCGAGTTGTTTGCCGTTGAAGCGTATGTTATTCAACTGCGTGGTCGCCGAAGCTGGCGCGATCGCATCGAGGAGCAGGTCGGTGTACGGTCCGGTATCCGGCGGTGCGTACGTCAAGTCGCTCACGCCCTGATTACTGTAGGTGGCGATGTTGGATTGCGGATCGTAAGTGAGCGTGAACGGGCGAGTTTCGTTGTTCTGCCAGTCCTTGTTCGCTCGGTTCTTCGGGTTGTTGACCGTCGGACCGAGTCGGTGCTCCGTCACCCCGGACCCGTGTCCGCCGCCGAGTCCCTGCGCGATGAACGCCTGCTCCATCGTGATCGAGTTGTACTCCTGTTGTGTGAGCGTCGTTATCGTAGGATCGGACGTCTGTCCACCCCCGGCCTGTAGCGATACCCGTGTCGTATCCACGTCGCTCCATCCGGCCGGGGAAACGCGCGAATTCAACGTGAGATCGAGGTCGAAGGCGAGGCGGTCGCCGTATGCGGCGGTCGACCCCGTCGGATACTCCAATTCGAACACGAAATCGACCGGGGTCGAACCGAGTGGTGGAGAAAGCTGCATCGTTTGGTCGGGTTGTGTGGCGACCGTGCTGTACGACGCGAGCGAAGAGCTACTACCGAAGAAGTAGCCGAGTAAGGTACCGTCCCGTTCGAGGGACGCCCTGAACTGTAGTTCGTCGTCGAGTTCGCCCCCGTCGGCGGTGGACGTGTTCGACTCGCCGGATTCCGTCGTCCCCTCGTCGGACGTCACCGTCGATACGCCGAGGCTGATCGACTCGCCACCGATGCTTCCGTCGTTCGTGAGCTGCGTTTGGTGGGTGTACGAACCGCCGGAACCGAG
This sequence comes from Haladaptatus sp., assembly GCF_049589095.1. Taxonomy (NCBI): domain Archaea; kingdom Methanobacteriati; phylum Methanobacteriota; class Halobacteria; order Halobacteriales; family Haladaptataceae; genus Haladaptatus; species Haladaptatus sp. Next base: position 3,921 of record NZ_JBAWAC010000535.1, read on the forward strand.
AACGAAGTCTCCCGCGGCAGGGATCCGGTCGGCATCGCCACCCTGAAGTTTGAGATCGAGATCACCCTCATCGGTCGATCCATCCGTCGAATCGGAAACGTCGTATGTCGCGGTCCCCGCTTTCGTCATCGCCCACGAACTGGCACCGACCGCGAATAGCTGGAGAGCGCTCCGTCTCGATAACTTCCTCATCGTCACTCTGAGCGACTATGGAACGCAGGTATTTGTTACTTTTCCACCGAAATAAAATCTATTCTATCTGGGTGAAAAAATAGCCTGCACTACCGATAAGGACGCCGCCAAGGACGATCGCGTAGAGATACGCACTACGCGAGAAAACCGGGTGAACCAGATACCCGTATAGTGGAATCGACAGGACGACTTCGCCACGAACTTGGTCCCGATGGACGACGAAGGAATCCGGATACGTTCGAGCATCACCTTTCGTCACGAATCCATCGTTCGTCTCCCGAATGATCCGGTGAGTGACGAGTTCACCGTTCTGCACGAAGGTGATCGCATCTCCGGATTCGTAGTGGCCCGAGTCGTACGTGTAAACCACGCTCCCGGGCTTGAGTGTTGGCGTCATACTGCCACTCAGGACGACGTAGCTTCCCACGCCGGGCAACAGCGTGAACAGGATCTGTCCGACTATCGGGAGTAGGAGGATTCCGAGAACGATCCAACCGAGTCGGGAGGAACGGACGAACCTCATCAATCTGAGTACGACCACATCACACTTAAAATAAGTATTGGGTATTCTGATTATTGACTGCTGTCCTGATTGAGCGTGAAGTTGACCGCGATGTCGACGCCGTCAGCCATCACGTCCTCGTCGGCTCCGGTTAGATTACCGGTCGTATCGGCACCGGTCCAGTACGCAGCGTTGTCGTTTGCGACTTCGAGGTCGAGAGTGAAGTACGTCGTACTCGAACTGTTCGGAGCGGGCGCTTGCAGATCGTCGAGCACGTCCGTCTGTTCGTTCACCTCTTGAAGGTCGACGTACCCGTTACCATTCGTGTCCGTCACATTGGCCGTGATGTCGTTGAGGACGGTCCCCTGCGGGTTCTCGTACTGCATCGTCTGAACACGAATGAGGCTCGCCGTCTCGGACGCGTTCAACTCGTTGGCGAGCTCGGAGTCGTTCGGTTCGGCACGAAGATCGTTTTCCGTATAGTTGAAACCGATTTCGAGATGGTCTGCCTCCGTCGAGCCCTCGTTCGTCAGCGCGTACGTGTGTGCCACCTGGTCACCGGGTTGTGCGTTGACCAGGTTGAAATCCTCCGTTGTGCCATTCGCGCTGCCGTTAATTGCGAGGTCCATCGTTCCGGCTTCGACCGTGTTACCCGTGCTCGAATCCGTGTCGCTCCAGAACGCCCACGTTCCGACACCAGCGAGAATACCACCGGCGATGACTATCAACGCAAGCGCAATTTTGGTTCTTCTGCTGTTTATTTCCATCTTTACAGTATATTAAACAATAATAAATACGTTAAATCTTTTCTAGCCCTATCCATATTATTTACAATTATTCAAAAATATGCGAATATATATAGAAACGGAACTGTGGTACGGTTCGGTCCGGAGAGCGAAATTTCTCGGGTCAGAGTTCCCGCGCCGAATCCGGATTCTCGACGTCCCAGAGATATTCGGGCAAAAAGGCGTCGAGGTGGTCGATGACTTTGCGCTCGCCGACGTTCATCCCCTCGCAGTGATCCCACGCCGATTCCCGGATATCGACGCGTATCTCCCCGTCCTCCGTGCGAATCGAGACGGGGTAGACGAAACAGCGCGCGGGTTTCCACCCGTCTTCGGCCTGCAACTCACAGAGTCCGTCCCCGCGGAGAAAGTGACAGGCACAGCCGTCTTCGCCCGTTTCGTCGTGGTCTTTCGCCTCGCGGCGGACGAAATCCTCGCCGCGAAAGCTCGTCGTCGCGTCGTTCAAATCGGCGTGCTCGCCCAACTCGAAGTACTCGCGGTCGTACAGCATCACGCCGTGATGACAGCACCACGTACAGCTATCGACGCATTCGAACGTGAGGTCGGGGTCGAACTCCACGACCGCCTCGCGGCCCGGATGCACTTCGACGCGAACCGGTGTGTCTACGCTCACGTTCGCGGTTCGGCCGTGCGCGGGGAAAGGTCGTCCGATTCCGGTCGGTCGTCTGGACCGCCTGCCGAATTATATTCAAATCGAACAATTCTCTTCCGACGTCCCGAATACAG
>NZ_JBAWAC010000536.1:0-2945 GCF_049589095.1 Haladaptatus sp.
ATGCGGCCCCGACGCTACCGAGGGCGGACTCGATGCGAGTGCGTCCGAATCGGCAGAGACACGGGAAATCGAGTCGGACTCGTCGCCGAAGGTAGTGACGGCCGACGAACTCGACAGCGATGGCGAGTTCGTCAACGTGGACGTGCAGTACTCACACGTTATCCTGCGAACCGACGACACCCGCCGTCGGGAGTTCACGTCGAACCGGTCGGTGTCCGCGAAGATGGCCGAAATGGAACGACACGTCACCGAACGGGTGAACCTCGTGGCGGTTAAGCTCAGCCACTCGCTGTCGGAGGAGGGGGAAAATCCGGTGTTCAAAGTGAGCGACGGAAGCGAGTCGGTCGGGAACTTCGCCGTGGTAACGAAGGAGACGTCGCTCAATCGAACGCTTCGTGAAGCGGCCTACGGTAACCTTCTCGCGTTCGAGGACGTGCTAGTGCTCTGGAACGATGACGAAAAATCGTACAACCTCGTCGTGGACGAGCGGACGGTCGTGGACCGCCGCTAGTTCGCTTCCACGCACTCCCGTACGAAGTTGTAGTACGAGCCGAACTTACCCTCGTCGTTCGGCGACAGCGGTATCCCGTTTTCTGCTAGCAGTTCCACCGTCTTCCGTGGCTCGCACTCGAACCAGATCGACAGCACGTCAACGTTGTGTTGTGCGTATTCGTAGTTGAGTTCGAGTGTGTGAGCGTCTGTGACATTTCCCTCCGCCATGTCCACTTGGATACTGTGAGTGTCAGAGCATAAATCCATGTGGTTCATTAACCATCAATGCGGTATTATAATATCTCATGAATGTTCCGCTACTAACGTGACTGTAAAGTAGAATGAATGATACTTAGAGCACCGAGGTGCTCTCATGGGTTACTTTTCAACAATCATGTTTTCTGAAATAGTGCCGTCCTCCACCACGATCTCGTTCGTCATCGTCGTCGTAGCAGAATTATAATATGGTGTACATGTCTTTCTAATGCCATCTCCATTCATTGGACCGTGAGCGCGGACGGTTTGTCTCCGGCCGACCTCGACGCGAGCGTTCGTCTAGCGGTCGCTCCTCGTCACAGTCGTTTCCTCGACGATTCCGTCCTGATCGACGGCGGTCTCACTGCGGCCGAGCGGAGTACTTTTGCGTTCCCGTTCCTACCACCACTTTATGGGCGATTCGCTGGAGATTCTTCTGACGAACGACGACGGCATCGACAGTCCCGGTATCCGCGCGTTGTACGAGAGCCTACAGGAGGTCGGAAACGTGACCACCGTCGCACCCGCGACGGACCAGAGCGCGGTCGGGCGGGCGATGTCCTACGAGGTCGAAGTCGAGGAGCACGAAATCGGCTACGCGATCACGGGGACTCCGACCGACTGCGTGGTCGCCGGATTGACCGAAATCGGGCCGTACCCCGACCTCGTCGTCTCGGGGTGCAACAACGGGGCGAACCTCGGGGCCTACGTCCTCGGGCGTTCCGGCACCGTTAGCGCCGCAGTCGAGGCCGCCTTCTTCGACGTGCCGTCCATTGCCGTCTCGCTTCACGTTCCCAATCACCTCTGGCCCTACGATACGAGCATCGAGGAGTACGACGTGGCGGCCGACGCCGCGACCTATCTGGCCGAACACGCACTCGAATCCGGCATGTTCGAAGGGGCGGAGTACCTGAACGTCAACGCACCCATGCCGAACGGCGAGTCGGTCCCGATGGAAGTCACGCGGCCGTCGCACGTCTACGACATGGACACGACCAACGAGGCGGGCGTGATTACGCTCCACGACCGGACATGGGAGCAGATGAGCGACGAGACGCTCCCCGACGCCGAAGGAACCGATCGCCGTGCGGTGTTCGAGGGCAAAGTCAGCGTCTCTCCACTGACCGCACCGCACACGACGCACCGGCACGAATCGCTGGACGAGTTGGTGACGGAGTACCGTTTCTAGCGCCACCGTATTACCCGCAGAAGCCTAATTTGGCTTGATGAGCGGGGGGTGAGGATACCGTGAGTTGTACCGATATCGACCAGATCGCACTCGACGTACTCCCGGTGAACGTCGCGGTTCTCGACGGGGATGGCACGATCATCGCCACGAACGAGGCGTGGGAGGAGTTCGGCCGAGGAAACGGTCTCACGGACACGACGCTCGGCGTCAACTATCTCGACGTGTGTGACGTGGCCGACGACCGGACTGCAGACGAGGCAGCGGCAGGTATGCGTGCCATCCTGGCGGGTAATCGGTCCGAGTTCAGCCTCGAATACCCGTGCCATTCGCCCGACGAACGCCGGTGGTTCGTGATGCGCGCCGTCGACGTGACCGAGGGCGAGGATACGTACGTCGTGGTCGCCCACATGAACGTCACCGAGCGCCACGAACGGGAGTCGGAAGTCGAACGCTACGAGATGATCGTCCGCAACGTTCCCGTGATCTTCTTCGTCATCGATACCGACGGGACGTTCCAACTCGCGGAGGGGAGCGGGGTGGAGACCGCAGGATTGGACTCCGAGGAACTCGTCGGCCAATCGATCGACGACCGATACGAGGACTACCCCGACATCCTCGAAAACTGCCGTCGTGCGCTCTCGGGCGAGTTGGTGTGTGCGACCAGCGAAATGGAGGGGACGATCTACGACATCGTGTACCAACCCGTGTTCGACGCGGCAGGGGCGGTCGAACGCGTCATCGGTGTTGCGACGGACGTAACCCAACGGAAACGACACGAGGATGCCCTCGCGGCGCTCTCGGACATCACACGGAAACTGTTGGATTCGGAAACGTCAGACGAAGTGTGTACCGTCGCGGTCGAGGCGGCCGAGCGGTCGTTACACCTTCCGAAGACGACCATCGCGCTGTACGACGACTCCACGGGCGCGCTCCTCCCGGAGGCGGAGACGAGCGATGGCGGCCCGCTGCCGGACGAGGTGCTGGACGGGGACGGCATCGCGTGGACCTC
>NZ_JBAWAC010000537.1:0-5608 GCF_049589095.1 Haladaptatus sp.
ACATCTCACAGCACGAGGGACCCAAATCACACACCGGCTTTGGGTTCGGGATGGAGGACTGATCGTGATGAACCGAACCGAACGAACCGAGCATTTCGCGTCGCTGTTCGAGTCCATCACCGGAGAACCGACGATTACCGAACCACAGCAGACCGATATTCCTATTCGGTTGGACGAGTCCGGGGAGGAGGAAACGATATCCCAGTATCTCGCAACGGCGGGGGCACACGAGTTCGATGACGTCATCAACGAACCGGATACGTACTGAACTCCGATGGCCTGTGCCGACGATTCAGTCGCTCTCATGCGGTTCTACTGCGATACGTGATTTCTCCGGGACGATTTCGAACGCTCATCGCTCGGCCTTCGATGATTGAACCAGATTGCCTTTCATACTCCGGTTACAAACCTCGGTTATGAACCGACGGGGCTATCTCCGTTCACTTTCGGCGACAGGAATCGCGGTCACAGCGGCTGGCTGTTTGGGGTCGTTCGGCGGTGACTCGCATCCGAACGTCACGATGAGCAAACCAGACGTGAATTACGACGTTTCGAAGCTTCCGTACCCCGCGTGGAATCAGCAAATCCCCGATTTGACGATTCCGGCACCGCTCGAAGACCAGAAAATATCGCTCCGTGATGTGAACAAACCGAGCCTCATCACGTTCATCTATACGCACTGTAAGACGATTTGTCCCGTGCTCGTCTCGACGCTCAGAAACGTCCAGACACACGCACAGCAGAACGGATACGCCTCGGACGTCTCCTTCCTGCCGATTTCGTTCGACCCACGGCGTGACGATGCCCAACGATTGAAGAAATATTCGAAGCAGATGAACATCGATCAGTCCATCGACGACTGGCACTTCCTTCGTCCGCAGTCGGAGAAACGGGCGAGGACCATCGTCACGGACGACTTCGGCGTTCACTTCGAAAAGAATCACAAGAAATCGAAGGACAATTACATGTTCACCCACTCCGCGCTCGTCCTGTTGGCCAACGAAAAGGGCTACGTCGAGCGATCGTACCGTGGACAGAATCCGCCGCAGAAACAGATTATCGACGATCTCGAAAAAGTCCGAGGATGAACCGACGGCGTCTCCTCACCGGAATCGCGGGGCTCGGCATTACCGGCGGCAGTGCGTGGGTCGCGCTGAACGGCCTTTCGGGCAACGACGGCGGGTTGCCGAGGCAGGTCACGACGATGCGTGCACCGGGTTCCCAATCCGGGTCGGTACAGGTTCCGGTTTCGGATACCGTCACCGTTATCGACCTCTTTGCGACGTGGTGTTCGCCGTGTGCAAAGCAGATGCGGGCGCTCACGAAAGTACACGACGAGTACGGTGACGACGTCCGGTTCGTCTCGATAACGAACGAGCGAATCGGCGGGACGCTGACGAAGGGTGACGTTCGCTCGTGGTGGAAGAAACACGATGGTCAGTGGACGCTCGGTCTCGATCCGGACAGCGAGGTCATGTCTTCGTTGAACGCGGGCGGTCTCCCGTTCCTCGCGGTTGCGGATGCGGACGGAACCATCATCTGGTCGGATCGCGGTGTGACGAGCATCGATACGCTGCGCTCAAAAATCGAGGCGGCAAAGAAACAGAGTAAATAGGGTAGATGAGATGAGTTCCTCGACACTCCTTCCGACGATTGCTTTTGCGGCGAGCGCGGGAATCGCGACATTTTTCGCTCCGTGTGCGTTTCCGTTGCTTCCCGGGTACATCGGCTACTACCTCCAACACCGCGACGAGGAGTCCGTTTCGTCGGTGCTCCTTCCGGCCATGGGTGCCGCGCTCGGGGCGCTCGTCACGCTCGGCGTCGTCGGTATCGCCGTTATCGCCGCCGGTGGTGAACTCGTCCGGTATCTCCAGTGGTTCGAACCCCTCGCCGGGGTCGTCCTCCTCATCGTTGGAGTGCTCGTGCTCGTCGGCAAGCAACCGACGATTCGCGTCCCGCTGCCGGAACGACCCGCATCCACCACCGGGTTCGTCCTCTTCGGCGGCGGGTACGCGCTGGCCGCCGCCGGTTGCGTGGCACCTGTCTTCCTCGGCGTCGTCACACAGACGTTGACGCTCCCGCTCACGGGCCGCGTCCTCTCGTTCGGAAGCTACGCTTTGGGCGTCGTCGTCCCGCTGAGCGGCGTGACGCTGCTGATGGCGGCGGGCGTCGATTGGTGGCGGGAACTGGGGAAGTACTCCTACACGCTCGAACGCGCCGCGGGCGGGTTGATGATCCTGGCCGGTCTCGGCCAACTGTACCTCTCGTTCGTCGTGCTCGACGCGTTCTGAAAACAGGAAACGCAGTTTTAGCAACCCTGAAATACCGTCGAGCGCTCGCTTGAATCGATGAGCGAGTACGATTTCGGCGACGTGAGCGTCGTGATGGGTGCCTACAACGAGGCGGACGCCATCGCCCACGTCCTCGACGCCATCGGGGCGGCGACCCACGACCGTGCCGAGGTAATCGTCGTGGATTCCTCCAACGACGCCACCGCTGAAATCGCCCGCGAACGCGGCGCACGCGTGATCGAACAACCGCCGCGCGGATACGGAATTGCCCTCTCGACGGCGCTCTCGGCCGCGAGCCGTCCGGTCGTCGTCACCACCGACTGTGACGACACCTACCCGATGGACCGTATTCCGGACTTTCTCGATTACATCAACGAAGGCTACGATGTCGTGAGCGGCGACCGTCTCTACCACGGTGCGGACACCATGCCAGCCGTCAACCGGTTCGGAAACGCCGCATTCGCGCTCGGTGCATCCGTCCTCTCCGGACGGCGGCTTCACGACGTGACGACGGGAATGCGCGCCTATCGCCGCGACGAACTCGTCGATATCGACTGGACAGAGAACACGGGGTTGTCCGCGGAACTCCTGCTTCGCCCCGCGATGCGGGGGTACGACGTTCGTGAAGTTCCCATCGACTACGCCGAGCGCCGCGGCGAAACGACGCTCGATCCGTTCTCTGGCGGCGCGGAAATCGCCGGATCGATCCTCCGCGTCTGCACCGAGGAACGACTACGACGATTGATTCCGTGGGCCACCTTGTAGCGTCGCAGTTATCGAATACTGGTCGGGGACGCGTCCGGGGAGGTAGGCCGCACCGCTGCCGCAGGTCTGCGGGTCCGTACACGCTTCGAGGTACGGCGTGAGTGCGCGCCGCGTTCCGTTTTGGAGACCGACGGGCAGTCGTGAGCCGTAGCTGAATCCGACACTCGGTGCGGTTTCGACGTAGACGGTCGCGGTCACGTCGTCGCTCGCGTTCACTGGAACCGTCACCGGTCCATTCGTGCTCGCGTTCGCAGGGTTGACGCCCCGCCCGCTCACGGTGACGTCCGTCTCGTTCACGACGAGCGTAATGGTATGAACTCCGGACGAGGCGTTCAGGTCGTAGTAGGCGTGTCCCTCCCCCGTGGCGACCCGGAGGGAAGCGAAGTCCGCTCCTCGCGGAATTCGAACCGTGAGTTTCTCCGTGATGGGTGTTCCCGAAGTGACGCGGACGCGCCGGAGTGCCGGGTGGACGGGTGTGTCGTCCGTCGGCACCCACGTCCCCCGGAACTCGTAGCGGTAGTAGGTTCGGTTCGGGTAGGCCGACGCCACGTCGAGCGAGTTCACGCCGTCGATGGCGTACACCGTGTTCGCGTCGAATTCGGGACCGTTTCGAAGCGATTGGAACGGATGATTGAGCCACTTTCCGTACGTCGTCGGGAGGAAGACGACGCTGTTCGCGGGTGGGCCGTCGTTCCGGAAGGGGGCGTACCCCTGCCCGTACTGAGCCGTGTTGTCGGCGTTGCGCACGATTGGGCCAGCTAGCGCGCCCCCGATCGCCGCCGTGGTGAGCAGGCAAACGACCAGTACAACGGCCACGGTCGCACGGGAATCGAAGCCGTCGAGACGGGGCCGAATCCAGTCCCCGAACCACTGGACGCCGACCGCGGCAAACACCGCGGTCGGCACGAGCAGGGCGAAATGATAGTACGGGCCGAGGTAGTGGACCAATCCCTGTGTCGGGTCGAGGTCGGGCGCGAGGAGGTTCAAGTTCCCCCAGAAGTAGACGTTTCCGAGGATGACACTCGGGTACAATCCGGCGAGTACGAGGTAGCGAGTGTCGGAATTCCGATGCTCCCCTTCTCCTTCCAAACGCTCGCCTTCTCGTGCCCTTCGCACACGTCCGAGAACGTGAACGAGACCGACGGCGGCCATTGCGCTTCCGAGGAGACCTCCGGCCACCCAGCGCGAGGCGAATCGCCAGACGACGACGGCGTTGGAGCGAAGGGCAATGCTCGGCGTGTAGTTGTGGCCGTAGCCGCGGAGCATGTGGTAGCCGAACCCGAGACCGTCGCGCGGCGCGAAGGCTTGATACGGAAAGACGAGCAGGTTGCCGGTCATCGACCAGTTGTAGAACAGTGCGAGAGCGACCCCGAGACTGCCGAGTCCGGCGGTTCCGGCGCGGAGATCGATTACCTCCCGTGTGGGTGTCCGGCGCAGTGTCCAGAGCGCGTGCACCACGAACGGCGCGGCGAACAACACGGCCGTGTAGGGTCGCGCGAAAAAGGAGAGCCCGATCAGTGCGCCCGCCAGCAGCGCCCACCGCAACTCCGCAGTTCGTTCGCTACGGAAGTACGCGTAGGCGAATCCGAGGTTTAGCGCGGCGACGGGCGCGTATGGGAGGAACGTGGCCGTATCCACGACGAACAGCGGCGAGACGAGAACGAATCCGGCGGCGAGCAACCCGGTCCGGCGGTCGGCAACCTCGTTTCCGACGAGATATGTGAGACCGACGACGGCCGCGCCGACGGCACCGAGTGCGAGTCGGGGGATTCCGACCGCCATCCCAGCGGCATAGAGCACGGCGGGATACGGCGCGTACTTCGCATAGAGACCCTGCGAAGACGAGACGAAAAACCACGGACGGAAGGCGTTCGCAACTGGCGGATGCAGGAGGAGTTGTCCATGCAAAATGAGATTGGCTTGTTCGAGGTAGACGGCTTCGTCGTGGTTGATGGTGTGGTACGGAAAGAGACCGAACGCGAGAACGAGCGCGACTCCGCCGCCCGCGGCGGCGAGCGCGAGTGCCAGTATTCGGGACCGTGCTGCCTGCGTCATCTACTCGGTCGGATACCACGCGAGCGCGTGGTCCGCGACGAGTTCGACCGAAACCGGTTCGCCGACCGCGAAGCGCTCGGCGTGGTTGTGCATACAGCGAACCTCGTCGCCGTTGTTCAGCGTGACGTGATACACGAACGACGGCCCGGTGTACTGGCGTTTCGTGATCGTCCCATTGGCGTGATTCTCGTTCGCGGGAGTCGCGCGTAGGTCGTCCGGCCGGACGAGCACGTCGATGGTCGCGCCGACGTACTGGTCGGTGGCCCCGCGGAGAAGGTCGTGGTCGAACGTGGCGATCTTTGTTTCGATGCCGGTCCCCCCGACGTGTGCGGAGAGGAACCCGGCCTGCCCGAGGAAGGACGCCACGAACCGCGATTCCGGGTCCTCGAAGACGTCACCCGGACGGCCAACTTGTTCGATCCTGCCGTCGTTCATCACGGCGACGCGGTCGGAGATGCTCAGCGCTTCCTCTTGGTCGTGCGTGACGGAAACTGCAG
>NZ_JBAWAC010000538.1:0-31447 GCF_049589095.1 Haladaptatus sp.
ATTTGTCTGGAGTGTTATGGTTGTGATATTCGTGGCCGTTCGATTCGTCAGATAACGCTTAGTTCTTCATCGACCGTCACTCCGTCCTATCCTCACTGCTGGCGTACCCCGGCGGTGGTGGTAGCTCGACCACGTTCGTTTCCTTGCGGTCGTGTGGGATTCTCGCTTCCAGTTCCATTTTCAGAGCCGAGTTTCCGCCAACGATGTCGCTCACACCCACCATCACGGTTCCCGGCAGTTCCGGTGGCTCGAAGTGCTCCCGGCAGGCCGCACCGATTTCCATCTCCGCCTCGGGTAACAAATCTTCACGAACGTACCATCGTATCATCGTGGTGTCACCGAGTCGTCCGTCACAGTACTCGCGGAGGAATTTGTCGAAAAACGAAAGCGCCCTCTCGGCTTGCTCTTTCGGCGTGTCGCCCGGTCCGAGCACACCGTCCATCTGCACGTAATCGTAGTCTTCGTGTCGCGTTCTCACCGCGGTTGCGGTGACGGCATCGTCGCCCCTTCCCTTTCGTCTGAACACCGTCTTTTCCATGACGATGGTTACGAGCCAAAAAATATACTATTTTGTCATCAATCGGTGCTATCCGTGTTTCGACGACGTGCGGTCGTTTCGGATACGGTCCCGTTTCAAAACACGAGGCGCAGCACGCCGATGACGACACCGGCGGCGACGAGGCCCGCTCCCCAGAGCATCGAACCGCCAGGGGCGGCACCGATGAGAAACGAGACGATACCGGAGATAATGAGCGAGACGCTCGCGTGGCTTCGTAGTGACATGGGATTTCATTGGTGGTTCACTTAAAAAATCGGCTGGCACAATACGAAAGCAATTCAAGTAGGGTCGTCTTTCCTCGCCGGATTCTCCGGACGAAGCGACCCCTCCTCCTCGTCGTTCACTCGTCCGAATCGCTTCCGGCGAGCAGGTCGCTCGCCGAGAGGAGCGCTTCCATCTCGATGTCCGCGTCGGCCAGATTCTCGCGGCCGCCTTCCTCCCGGTCAACGACGACGAGGATTTTGTTCACTTCTGCACCGGCGTCACGTAGGGCCTCGACGGCGTCAACCGCGCTCTGTCCCGTCGTGACGATGTCTTCGAGAACGACGACTTCCTCGCCCTCGTCCAGTCGGCCTTCGACGAGGTTGGCCGTCCCGTACTCCTTCTGCTTCTTTCGAGCGATGACGTACGGTGTGTCCGTCTCGACGCTTGTCACGGCCACGAGCGGGACCGCACCGAGGGCCACACCCGCCAATTTCGTCCCGTCGAGGCGCTCCGCGAAGGCTTCCGCGATGAGCGAGAGACAGTGCGGGTCGGTCTCGAAGAGGTATTTGTCCACGTAGTAGTCGCTCGTCCCGCCGTGAGAGAGCTCGAATTCGCCGTACTGGACGGCGTCCGCCGCGCGCAAGGCCTCGATGAGTTCCTGATTCGCCATGTGCGAGTCGGGGTGGCGAGTCGGGTTAAAAGTAGTACTTTTCCGGCGCTATCACAGTCGGTTCGTCCCTACCACGGTTCGTTCTTGAGACCGAGCGCGTACGCGATGCCGTTCGTCACGAGGTGGAGGAGCGGCGTCAACACGAACACGACGACGAGGACGGGGAGATCGAACGTGTCGAGCGTCCACGTCGGCACGGCGAGCAGGGTGAGCAGGAGCGATATCACGACGAAGTCGAGTTGGTCGATGCCCGGGAACGCCGCGCCGCGCTCCCGTCCCGTCCGTCGTTTCAGGAAGGACGCGGTCATGTCCCCCAGCATCGCACCCGCAGGGAGGGAGATGATGGCGGCGGGAGGAAATTGGTCGGGAAGAGCCACGCCCAGCGCACCCCCCACGGGGGAATGAATCGCATTGAGGATCAGCGCCAATATCGCTCCGGCGACGATTCCCGCGGCGGTTCCGCGCCACGTCTTTCCGTCGCCGAGCAGTCGCTTGCCGTTCCACGTCCGTCCGCCGTCGATCGGCGCGCCGCCGCCCGCGAGCACCGCGAAGTTGTTCGGCACGTAGGCGGGCAACATCGCCCACACCGCGACGACGATGGTTTCGAACACATCCACGCCGGAACCAGTCATATCGGGATAGATACTCTCCGGGTCTTAAGTCTCAATGGTCTGGAGCGGAATCGATGGCGGTGGGTTCCGGTAGTTGCCGTGAGTACAATATACAATGATAAGGTACGGGGGCTCAAAGTACAAGCTATGATACCACCGATTGCCAGTCGGTTCGTGGCTGGTGAAACACCAGCGGAAGCGCTGGAATACACGCGGGATCTGAATCAGCGAAACGTTAGCGTTATCCTGAACCTCCTCGGCGAGCACTACCACGAACGGGGTCCGGCGGACGAGGACGCCGAGGTGTATCTTCAACTGCTCGAAGACATCGAGCGCTCGGATCTCTCGGCCTGCGTTTCGGTCAAACCGTCCCAGGTCGGCTTGGACGTCGGTACGCACGTCTACCACGAGAACATGGAGCGAATCGCGGACGCGGCCGACGACACGTTCGTCTGGATAGACATGGAAGACCACACGACGACCGACGCGACCCTCGACATCTTCGAAGACCTCACCCGCGAACACGACGGTGGCATCGGTGTCTGTGTGCAGGCGAACCTCAAACGAACAGAAAAGGACCTCGAACGCCTCGCCGACCTCCCCGGCAAAGTCCGACTGGTAAAAGGTGCCTACGACGAACCGCCGGAACTCGCGTACAAGCAAAAAGAGCGCGTCAACGCCGCCTACCGCGAATATCTCGAATTCATGTTTGAGGAGTTCGACGACGGAATCGCCGTCGGAAGCCACGACCCCGCGATGATAGAGTACGCGAAGGAACTCCACGAGGAACACGGTACGGACTTCGAAATCCAGATGCTGATGGGTGTGCGCGACGACGCACAGTACGAACTCGCACAGGAGTACGAGGTCTGGCAGTACGTTCCGTACGGTGGCAAATGGATGTCGTATTTCTATCGCCGCGTGATGGAACGTAAGGAGAACCTGCTGTTCGCGGCGCGTGCTGTCCTCGGCAGATAGTCAAAAACGTTGCAACTAGTTTATATTCCTGCAACCAAACGCTACACCCAAATGTCTTCGTGGAAACGTGACGCCGCCAGCGGTCTCATCGTTTTGGCCCCCCTGTTGGTCTCTGCGTACATCATCGCGTGGCTGTTCATGAAAATCGCCGGGTTGCCGTTCCTGGTGGGCCTTAGCAGCTTCGCTTACTTCGGTGGAGCCATCACTATTCCCGGCGTTCTCGTCCGCGTCGGCATCGTTCTCGCCGTGTTCACCGCGCTCGTCTTCAGCATCGGCTATCTCATGCGGACGACGCTGGGAAGCGTTATGGAAAACACCATCGACGGCATCATGAACCGTGTCCCCGGTCTTCGCATCGTCTACAACGCATCGAAGATGGCCGCCGAAACCGCGCTTTCCGACACCAACCAACTCCAGAAACCCGTCAAAATCGAGACGTGGAACGGTCTCCGCATGACCGCGTTTAAAACCGGGAAACAGGCCGAAGACGGCCGCGAACTCCTCTTCTTGCCGACTGCCCCGAACATCACAACCGGGTTCGTCATCGAAGTCGAACAGTCCGAGATCACCGAGACGGACGAAACCGTCGAGGACGCCCTCACCCGAATCCTCAGCGCCGGATTCGGCGAAAACAGCAACGAGGGGATTCCGATAAACGTCACCGACGAAGCGAGTGACAGACAAGAAACCCCGCCGTCACCCTGAGTTCCACGACACCGTTCTCTCTTCGTCTCGAAACGTGACACTGTCAGTAAAATCTGCCATCCTTTTGGGGATCGAACGAGTGTCGTTTCGTATGGAATGTCCCGAGTGTGATGGCGAGCGACGATCCTTCGCCGTCCCGTCCGAACTCCGTGAGACCGTTCCGTTCCGATCGGATTCAGTCCTCCTCTGTACGCGTTGTCTCGCCTTCGAACCGACCGACGACCCCGAAGCGGAACCGTCGAACTACGCCACGATCAGCGACGAACTCCCGGACGACCCGAACACGGCCGCAGCGATGGCTCTCGCAACCGCTTTCCTCTCCTCGCTCGCGCTCCATCGTCAGCATATCGACGCGCTGTTCGACTACGTGGAAGCGAACGGGGTCGATCCACTGCTCGTTCTCGACCGACTCGCTGACGACCCGGAACTGCAACCGAATTTCGACATCGAATCGCGTCGCCAACAACTGCTCCAACTGCGGGACTGACTCCTTCCAGCCTCAACTTTCATCATCCCGACCCACAATTAGGGAGATATGCCGAACGATTGCATCTTCTGTCAGATCGTCGCCGGAGACATCCCGAGTAAAACCGTGTACGAGGACGACTCCGTCCTCGCCTTCCTCGACGTGAACCCGCTTGCGCCGGGCCACACGCTCGTCATCACGAAGGACCACTACGAGACGTTGGGTGACCTCCCCGAGGACACAGCAATGGACCTCTTTTCGGCGCTCCACGAACTCACGCCCGCCGTCGAGACCGCAGTGGACGCCGATGCGAGTAACGTCGCGTTCAACAACGGGGAAGCGTCGGGACAGGAAGTTCCGCACATCCATGGACACATCATCCCACGGTTCGAGGACGACGGCGGTAAGCCGATCCACGCCGTCGCGGGGGACCGCCCGGAACTCTCCGACGATGAACTAGACGAGATCGCCGCCGACATCAGCGGCAGTCAATAACTGTATCTTTTTATACCATTACGAATATATTTCGATTCGAACACGTGAAACGAACTGCCGCATTCGTCGGTGCGACCGGTGGAGCAGGGACCACACGCCTCTGTCTCGAAACGGCCGCCATCCTCTCTCACGTCGGACACGACGTGGTGATTCTAGATGCCGCCTTCGGCACGCAAGGATTGTCTCGCCACGTTCCCGATCGCATCGACACCGACATCACCGCACTGCTGATCGACGACGACCACGAAACAGACGGGGAGTTCTCCGACGCGCTCATCGACCATCCGGTCGAAACCACAGGTCGGCTCTCACTGTGTCCAGCGTATGCACCCTTCGAACGCATCGCTCGCGCCAAAACTGTAGACGCCGCTCAAGCGTTGGAAACACTCGTCGAACGGGCCTGCGATGACTTCGACCACGTCATCATCGATACTCCGCCTGTCACCGGGAACCAAGCTGTCGCGGCCGTCAACGCGGTTGACACCGTCGCCGTCGTCGCCCCGGCGTCCCGACGCGGAGCGGACGCAGTTCAGGGAATTCGCGGCCGTCTCGCCGACCTCGGCACGGACGCGGACACCATCCTCGCCAATCGCGTCGAATCCCCGGACGAGGACTATTTGGGTGATGTTCCGACGATTCCGAGGGACGACGCAACCGCAGTCGAATCGATTCCAGCGAGCGCGCCCGAACTCGACACCTCGTTTTCACCTGCAATCGTCGCTGCCACTGAAGCTGTGTTCGACACGTCGCTCGGTGTCGAATTTCCGGAGGAGGGATTGCTCGACATCGACTCGGACGACTACCTTCCGGAGTCACTCCGGCAATAATTCTATCGTCGAACGGATCGCCAGCGGATTCTCACAGCAAGTCGCCGACGTCGCTCATCGTCTCGGCTAACACGTCCCTCTTTTCCACGCTAGCCTGTCCGTCGAGCGCCAACGCGCTTTCGACCGTTTCCGCCGCTCCGTCCAACGGCTCGTGCGTTTCGATGAACGTCGCCAGTGCGAACTCGGTTTCGCTCGCTCCCGAGAGCGTGAACGCTTCCGACCGGGAGAGGTTCGCTGAAAGCCAGTCCTGAACGAGTTCGTGACCCATCGACGAGAGTGGGGAAATCCCGTTCACGCCGAGCAAGTGAAGCGTCTTTGCCGCCGTCATGGGGGCGACACCAGCACGACGAGCGCTTTCACCGACCGATGCTCCTGCAGCGTGTGCTTCCACGATGCATACCGCCATTTCCGTCTCGCACGGCAACGCATCACTGAACGCCGCCAACCGATCGTGGAGGTCCCGCTCCGTGTCATCTACGGTTGCGACACCGTGATTCTTCTGCTTGGCCGTGACCTCAAGCCCGGCGGCGATATCCGACAGCGCCATGTGTACTCCTCGTCCCTCTCCCGACTTTAATCTTTGTGACAAGTATCCTAATTGGTAATTGCGTCCCATAACGTACCGGTAACCGGTACGTTCTTCCCTTCCAAATCGGGTTCGTTTCCCGAATTCGACGTTCGTTTAAATACCATCTCGGACGAAGTTTCACTTGTGATGAGTACGACACAACACCTAACTGAAGTGTGTCCCGAATGTCATAGCCGAGTCCGCACGCGCGGTTCGGAAACCGTTTGCACCGAATGCGGCCTCGTCGTCGCCGAGGACAACCTCGACCGTGGTCCGGAATGGCGGTCGTTCGACGACGACGATACCGACCGTAAGCGCACTGGCGCACCGCTCACGCGTTCCCGCCACGACCGGGGACTGACGACCGAGATCGGATACAAAAACAGCAGCGTCCGGCTGACGGGCCGCAAACGACGCCGCGTGATGCGCATGCGTCGCCAGCACAACCGCGCCCGAATCTCCTCCAAGGCCGAGCGAAATCGCGTCTACGGCTTCACCGAAATCCGTCGGCTCGTCGGTGCGCTCCAACTGTCCGCGAACATCCGCGACCGCGCTTGCGTGCTGTTCGAATCCGCGCAAGGTGAAGACCTGCTTCGCGGGCGTTCGATAGAGGGCTTCGCCTCTGCGGCGGTGTACGCGACGTGCCGAACGTCGGCCGTCTCCCGTACGCTGGACGAAATCGTCGAGCGTGCCCGCGCCGACCGCTCGGAACTGACCGCGGCCTACGACGCACTGAACCGAGAGCTTGGTCTCCCCATCGGTCCGATCGACCCGCGCGAGTACCTGCCGCGATTCACCAGTCGACTCGACCTCTCGATGGAGAGCGAACGACGCGCTGAAACGCTCGTCACGAAGGCGGAACGGGAGGACCTCATCAGCGGTCGCAATCCCAGCGGTGTGGCCGCCGCGTGTCTCTACGCAGCGGCCAGCGACTGTGACGAACGTGTCACCCAACGTGCCGCCGCAGAAGTCGCCGACGTAACGCCCGTCACGCTCCGCTCGACGTATCACGACCTCCGGGAGTAAATCACCCGTCCGAGTTCCGCGAACCGTTCTCTTGTATCGCTTTCCGGCGTAGCGGTTGCTACAGGGCGGCCGTGCCGCTGTGCGTCCGCAATCACGGTCGATTCCGGGAGCGTCGTCACTGGCGCGCCGAGCGTCCGTTCGACGATTTCGGTCGGTGGATCGTCCCGCACGCGATTCAGTACGACGCCACACAATCCCGCACCGAGTTCCCGCGCGAGCACCTTCGTTCGAACCGCGTCCGCCAACGCGAACCGTCGCGGAACCGTCACGAGGACACAGCTATCCGCCGCAACCAACGGAAGTCCCGCGTCGGCCAACATCCCTGCCGGACAGTCGATTATCACGTGGTCGTATTCGTCGGCGACCTGCTCTATCGCGCTGACGAACCCCGTCACGTCACATGCGCGCGCTCCCGCCAACGTGCGGCCACACGGGAGCATCGACACACCACTGACGGTCGAAACCGCCTCCAGTGGCGCCGCCCGCCCGGCGAGTACGTCGTGGAAATCCGGGCCGTGGCACGTCGGCAAGTCCGCCATTGCGAGGTCGGCATTGACCACGACACCGCCGAGTTCCGCTCCGAGATTCAACGAGACAGTCGATTTCCCGACGCCACCTTTGCCTCCCGTTACTGCCAAGATCATATCTTCCTCTCGACGGAATGCGTCTCTTGTGCTGCTGCAATCCGTTCCCGTACTGTATCGACCCGTTTCGCAACCGAATCGAGCGTTCGTCCATCGACTTCGAGTTTCCGTCTCAACTCCTGCTCACGAGTCTGCTCGTTCACGTCCTTCTCCCCCATTTTTCCCTCGTTGGCTTCGTATCGCTCCGTTCGCGTCTCGATACCCGATAGCCACGCCTCGACGGCGTCGGGGAGTTTCGTCGGGTGTGGCATCGGTACCACGTCCGCAGGTGGTCGAGCATCACCGAGTGCTCGGATGACACCCGTCGCTGTCGGTTCGATTTCTAGTTCCCCATCGATCACCCCTCGTTCCGTGTCGCTCACCGATGTTTCCGTCCTCGGCGCTCGTTCGGTCCACACGATTTCCGCAGGCGGTGATCCATGATCTGGATCGGTCGCTACCGCGTAGCCAAGGGCGCGCCGTTCGTCCGCCGTGACGACGCCTTCGAACCCGCCTTCGTCCCACCCCGCTTCCGGAACGCCGTTCCGTCGCGGCGGTCGTATCTCACCATCGAGTCGGTTCCCGATACGAATTCTCACGGGAACCGTCGTCGTGTTTTCGACCACCAGTTCGACCAGCGTGACGGTTTCGACCCTCCCGTTCTCCTCGTTTACCGTCCAGTGGAGTGTCACCATGCCCCGGGTTGGTCCCGTCTTCGTTCTTAAACCTGTAGTACGGGGGCATCGAGACACTCAGCTGCGTCTTTTGACGTGTCGAAGCGGTCACACGCCAGCACGATGGGTGCTCGAACTCGTGCCACGCGAGCGACTGCAAGCGCGGCAGTCACTGGGTCCCCTTCGAACGTTCCCGGATCGTTCGTTTGGCCTTGTCCCGGAACCGCTTTGATCGCCGAGTTGAACTGCTCGTGAATCCGTCGAACCAAGTAGCGACGGGCACTCCGTTCGAGGTTCTCCTTCCGGTCGCGGAGACGCAATCGCTGTTCCCGAGCATTCCTCGCGGCTTGTTGGCGTTTTCGGGCCGCTTCGAGGGTCTGCTCGGCGGCAATACGTTTCGTCTCCAGTTCGGCTAACTCCCGCGTCATTCTCTGGAGGTCGGATTCAGCGTCGTCGGAATCTCTCCCGACCTCCCGAAGGGCCTGTACGCGTCCACGAAGCGCCGCGACCTGTTCTCGTAATCTGGTTTCCGATCCGCTCGCGTCCGCAACCCGTCTCCGTTCCGCGCGAAGCGAGACATCGCCGATATCGAGCGAGTACATCCGTTCTTCGATGTGTGCTATCTCTTCGTCCTGCGGTGCGTTCACACCGAGCGAACGGGCGGCGGCGGCCAATGCTGGTCGAGGACGAATCGACATCCCTGACTCGATACAACCGATGTACCGGTGTATCGGACCCGGGTCTCCACAGATAATACTGATTCCTCCATTCTCGGTGCTCGACCGAACTGCCGTTACGATGTCTTCCGGCGCTACCGAGTCCCCCGAGAGGTCGATTGCCCTCCCCCGAAACGTGCCGCTCTCCGTTTCGACGTTCATAATTCCGCGTTTCGCATCGAATCCGGCGACGGATGTTCGGTTCCCACGGCGAACTTCTCGTACGGCGTGCTCGGCTTGTCGCGCTTTTCGTACGCGCTTGCGGCCGAACGGACCGTCTCCGGCACGTCACGAAACTCGTTCAACGGTTCGGTGCGTTCCAGTTGTACATCGGCTCCGTGCTTCTCGTACAACCGAAGCGCGAGGAACGCACCCAACTCCGTCGATTGCAGGAGCGCTGCCCGACCAAATCGTCTGACGACGCACGTTTCATGCATCGTACAGATGTTCCGGAGTGTCTGCCGAGCGGCACGGGAGTACGTAATTATCAGCAACACACTATTCGTTGATGAATGATATGTTTTAAAATTAACTACCGAGTTCTCACGTTCCACTCGTTGCCATCGAATTCGACAACGGCGTCGAACAGTGTTTTCAGCGTATTGACGGTTTGTGTGTCGTGGGCGTCCGGGTCGAGATGGAAGTGTGCGGTCACGTCCGCGGTAGTGAATCGACCGGTGAGGACGTGCAGAAACTTGTAGACGGTTTGAACGTCGGAATACTGGAGCAGTGCCGTCAACGAGTGAAAACAGGCAACTGTTTTGTTACCGTCTCCGTGCCATTGTTGGAGCACTTCGCTGATCTTGATACCAAGCCCGGTCAAATCACCGGGATTCGAGAGCGTGTCGATGACTGCGTCGGTCGGCGTTTCCCCCATCGGTGCCGACGTTGCAACCGATCGTACCGTCTCGCCGACACTAAGGAATCGGAGGTTCGCGGGACGACCACCCGCATGAGCGAGCCAATCCTGTAGACATGCATCCGGTGAGCGTGTAAAAGTAACCCAGAGGACGTCTTCTTGTTCCGGTGGTGTCTTCGTGAGCATGTCGATACATGCTTCGTCGGTTTCCGAACGCATGGAGGGAGCGAGAACGAGAATACTGGCTTCGTCATCGAGCGCTGCCGAAACCCTACTCATCTCGGGTTGTCCTCGATGACGTTGTGCGTGCTCGCTACGTTGTCCATCCCGTACCATCGCTCGTGTATCATAGAGCCACCTGCATTATTATAGATTTAATAAACTTCTCGACATCTGTCGACCATGCCTCATTTGATACACCCTCGCACACGCGTAGTTGTTACTGTTCTACTATATCCAGAGCATGTTTATCTAGTTTTCCATCTATACTATATTATCGGCTATTGACATCCTTGATATCGAATTCCACCGTCTCGTCGTCGAGCAGTTCGGCTACCCGCTCGGTTGCTTCCGTTTTCGATTCCGCGACGACGGTGATCCCCATTGCTCGTTCGTCGCCACACGCTCGATACACGGACAGATCACGTTCTGCTTCGAACTCGGTAGCGTACGTTTGCAAGACCGTCAGTACTCGTCGCTGTGTCTCACGTAACTCGTCCTCTCCGGATTCGAAATCCGAAAGTGCATTCTCTATATTTCTGAGTGCGGAGATTCGGTCCATCTTATGTCGTTCGAAGGTGGTTCGTCGATGGCTCGTAGACCTCTCCTTTCTGTTTCAGTTTGTCGATCTCGTGTTCCGCCTTCGACGGGTCCATGTTGATCTCTTCCGCCCTGTCGAGGACGACATCGACAGGTGCGCCATCGTCGTACTCCTCCTCGATACTTGCGATGAGCTGTTTGATGTTCTTGATCCGGTCCCGCTGTGTTTTCGAGGTTCCCGTTTCAACCACGTCGGCGTCGAACTGCCCGGTTTCGGGGTCCACGCCGATATCTTGCAGGCACGACCGAACGATTTCGATGACGCGATCCGCGTCCTTCCCCTCGACGGTGTCCGACAACCGAACGCGAGCACTCGCTTCTGCGAGCCGAACTAATGCCTCCAATTTCCGGGCAGTAACCGGAATCGGGGCGTCCTCGTCCGTACCTTTCGAGCGCAAATCGACGTAGAAATCCCGAATCGCTTCGCGTGCCTCCGCACTCATCGTCGGATAGACGTTCGATTTCGAATAGGCGATGTACTTCCGCAGGAGTTCGGCGTCGATGGCCGGAGCCACTTCTTCGGTTTGGCTATTGACCTGCTCTTCCGTGATGTTCGGCGCGTTGATTTCGGTTCGCTGTGTGTTCAACTCGCCAGCGAAGTTGGTTTGGAGGATGTGTTCTGCGAGCCGTGAGTCGTGATCCGGGTCCGGTTTGTCCGTCACCGTGAAGATGAGGTCGAATCGCGAGATGAGCGCCGGTTCGAGGTTGATCTGCTCACCGATGGATTCGTACTGGTCGAACCGACCGTACTTCGGGTTCGCTGCGCCCAGAAGCGAACAGCGGGATTTTAACGTCGCGTTAATCCCCGCTTTGCTCACGCTGATCTTCTGCTGTTCCAGTCCCTCGTGCATCGCGGATCGGTCCTCCGGACGCATCTTGTCCAACTCGTCCACCGCCGCGATACCCTTGTCCGCGAGGACGAGCGCACCGGCTTCGAGCGTCCACTGCTGGCCGTCCCCGAAGTCGTCGCGGACCGCCGCCGCCGTCAGCCCCGCCGAGGACGAACCTTTCCCGGAGGTGTAGACGGATCGTGGCGCGATATGTTGAATATATGACAACATCTGGCTTTTTCCCGTACCAGGATCACCGATTAAAAGCATGTGAAGGTCGCCACGAATCCGCGACCCGTCGGGGAGGTGTTTGGTCACACCGGAGAACAACTGGAGAATCATCGCCAACTTCTCCTGCTCGTAGCCGTAGATGGCCGGGGCGATGGATTCGACCATCTGCTCGTAAATGTCCCCCTCGTTCGAGAGTTCGATGATTTCCTGTTTGTCCTCGTCCGTGATGTCCATGTCCTCGAACTCCTCGTCCTCGATTTCGACCGTGACGCCGTTCATGTAGACGTCGAAGACGGCGGACTTCTCCTGGCCGCTCCCCTGCTGTTCGAGGTGGAGTATTCCCGTCACGATGACGTGGTCTCCGGGGGAAACCTGTCCCGTGATGTCGTCCTCGATGTGGATGTCGATGCTCTCCGGAGTTTCACCGCCACGAAGCCCTTCCGGACTCTCCTGGACGCGAATCTTCTGCGAGTCGATGAACTCGGACTGGTCGAAGTTGATGCTGAACGGTCCCTGCCGTTCACAGCCCTGACACTCGTGTGGTTCCTGAAAATCGCCACCGGCTTGCGGAATGTACGTAAGGGTACCACAGCGCTGGCACTCGAAGGCCGCTTCCTGAATCTTCGGCCGTACGCCAGTCGCTTTTCGGACGATCCCCTGCACGCTCACCATCGTGTTGACGTGCCGGGCACGGATCGCGCGGATATCCGTGTGTTCCGGCAGTCCACGAAGGCGGACGTGCGCTTGCCCGAGACTCACGTCTACGGGAAGGTCGTACAGACGGAGCGCTTCCTCGGCGTACTCCTGTAACTGCTGTGGTTGGGCGAGATAGTCGTCGGCGATGTCCGCATCGTATCGGTAAAGGTCGTCCCAATCGACGTGCAACGAACGCTTTTCGTTGGGATACTGCTGGGCCAGATCCCCGATCTGGTCGCTGTAGTATCGCCGATAGAACTGCTCGAACCGATCTATCAGTTCCGTATTTTCCGCGCGAGCCATTCATGGGTCTTTGGTGCTCGATCGGGTAAGAAGTTTCGCAAATTACCGTCAAGCGTGAGCCACCGGTACTGACTCGAAATCCCGAACTAGTTCCGGAATCGATCCGGGAGATATACCACGTTTTCGGTCCCGAGTCGAACACAAACGACCTCCTCCTCCGCTTCCATCCCGCACAGCAGTCGGCTTACGCTCGACCGCGACCACCCCGTTTCGGTGAAGATCTCCTGCTGGCGCATCTTGCCGTCCCGCGCCGCCAGCAACTCCACGACGTGCGCCTCCGGTGTTCGACCCGTTTCGAACGCGAATTTTTCCATCGTCCGTCGTCCCTCTCGTTCTTCCTGTTCCGACTCCTCGCTCCTTTCACTCGCGCCCCTCTCGCCGCTCGGCAGCCTTCGCTTCAATCACTCCATGATGATTTCACCGGCTCCTTATTGTGATACAATAATTTAAATATTTGCATATTATTATATATTACTAAAGTATAAGTTGTGAAGTGATTTTATCAATTATCTGTTCGGTAATTCTATCTCGCATAACTACCGCCGGAGAACACCCGATTTGCATAAACAACTTGCATGTGCAACCACACCTGGCACCTCCCCGTGAACGCAACCCCCACAGGCATGTTTGGACCACTCGGACCACTCACTGTCGGCAAGAAGGCTGCCAAGTTCGGTTATCGTCGCTTCGGTAAGAAAGGTGCCGTTGTGTTCGGTATCGGTGCCGTCGGCGGCTATCTCGTCCTCAGAAAGAAGGTCAAATCGATGCTCGCATCGGACTCAACGGAGTCGAGTTCTGAATAGGAAGATTCAACTGGTGGACAACAAAACCTATCAATAGGTTGACTAATCCATCATGGACTCTCCTTCTTCGAATCCTTGATTGACCCTCAACCTCGGCATCTGATAGGATGGTAGTAATATCTTTTCCGGCAGATTTAAGATATTCTCAAAGTATCGACTGACATGAATGGTCTACGTAAAAAAATAACTATCGCCTGCTTTCTTTGGCTTCTTGTCTGTTTCGTGTGCGTATTTTCAGACGTTCCATACCTACGCCCGGTTCTGGTGGGTCTTTATCTGGTCTCCGTTCCGGGCATATTCACGACACGTGTACTGACTTCGACTTCCGATCACATAGATATCTCCGTGTTTTCCATGCTTTCGGTTGTTTTCTCACTCGCTTGGCTTGCCATCATCACTGCTGTTTTCACGGTCCTCGGGATTCCCCTCTGGTTTATTCTTCCAGCATCCGGCGTTTGGCTCGCCCTGCTCTCGTTCCGGGACCAATCGGTCACTCTCGAAACCGACTACACGCGCGGTGAGGCAATCGGCATCGTTGTATTCACGTTAGGCGTTCTGTTGGCGCTTATCGTTCCCCACTTAGTGAGCCACCGTGTTTCCCTTTCGGCACACGGGTCGTTCCACAGCTCGATTACGTATAGTATTCTGAAGGGGAACATCCCCCCGATGAATCCGGGACTCGCTCACGAGCGACTTATCGCGCACTACTGGGTCTATCATATCCTCCTCGCGGGTCTCACCAAAACGCTCAACATCGTCCCCGTCTTCGCCAGTCTTTTTCTCTCTTGGATTTCAATTGCCCTAACTTTCCCTCTCCTGTTTCGACTCGCGAAGAGACGATTCGGTCTTTCCACGCGCGTAGCAGCACTCGGGATGACTGCCCCTATCTGGTCCATGTCAACGATTGTGCCTGCATTTCACTACCTGTTGGGTATCGACTTGCGGGCGACGATTTTGGTCCCTCACCGCGTTGGGGTATTCATCGACAAATTCCTCACGATTAGCGGCTTCCCGCTCGGAGTTTTCCTCTTCGTCAGCATGCTCGTCTTACTGTTCGAGATATTCTTCGAGGAGCAGTCCTCGGAGTTGTCGTGGGTTGGATTCATCGTCGCAGCGACCTTGTTGTTTCACGTTCACACGACGACCGCGTTTTTCGCTTTCTCCTCGCTCGGCATCACGACGATCTTTGCGATCTGGAATCGGACACGGTCCCGACGAATAACGGACCTTGACTGGACACCGCTGTTGCTGTGGGTTCCGGTCGGAATACTCTGTCTGCCGTTCCTTTACTTGCTTCTCACGGCAGGGCAGGTTCACTCGGTACAGCTAACCGCCTCACAGAAGCAAGCGTTCGGGCCGATATCGCTCTCCGGTCCGTACGTCCAATATCTCGCAAACGCTCGAAACTTTGCTATCCCGCTTCTCGTGGCGATTCCACTCTCCGCTTTCGGCTATCTCCGGTTGGTATCCCGTCGACCGGATGAGACCCGCGTTCTCGGGGCGCTTTCCGTTTCGGTGTTGTTGTTTGGCATCTTCTTCACGCTCCGGGACAACAACCAGTACAAAGCCGCATATCTGTTGGTTCTCCCGCTTGCGCCGCTCGCAGCAGTCGGCTTGGATACCATCTACCAGCGTTCTCAGTCAACTCGACCCATACTTACGGTCCTCTTTCTCGCCGTCTTACTTTTTAACCCTCTCTCTCACGTTTGGGCCGCTTCCGTCACGTCTCCGTGGGCCTCGGACCACAACTACGAATTTCACGGAACCGACGTTGAGCTTTCGAACTCCGCCCCGCTTGACCCCGCTGTCTTCAAATGGGTATCACAAAACACCGCGCCGGATAGTTCACTCATCGTCTCAAACGGTGTCTACGACCGTCTCGATTACCAAAAATCCAGCATCAATACGTACATGATCGTCGGAGCGATGACTCGGCGAAACCTGTATTATGCGTGGCACGAATTGCCCTCCCATCTACTTCCCCCGGATTCGGCTTCGAGAGCGCGGGAAGTCGACCGGATTCGTTCCTGCAATGACGACGTCCTCCGAAATGCGGGAGACGACCATCCATTGTACTTCCTCGTCACGACCGATGGGAAGAGTCAGGACTGTAACCTCTATCGATTTCTCGACCGGTCCGACGACTGGAAGCTGAGGACGACGGGTGATGACATCGGCGTATTCGAGTATGTCCCTCCCTCCGATTCTTGAACTCCTTTGCCGGTCGTTTTGCCGCCCAAGCTCTCAAAATGATGTTTGGGTTCCGTTTTCGCTCGCGCCGCTATGCGTCGCTCGCAGATTGATACTGCAAAAATGGGATCGCCCGGATTTGAACCGGGGTTATCGGCACCCAAGGCCGAAAGGATACCAAGCTACCCCACGATCCCGTACCTTTCAGTAGCGCACTCCCCCTGTAAAACGTTTCGTTTGGCTTTCGATTATTCGTCCTCGCCGAACAGTTCGAGGTCGGCGACGATTTCGAACGGTTCCTTGTCCTTTCGGATACCGTCGAGGATTTTGAACGCCTCGTCGGGCGCGAGGAAGTGACTCGTGATGACCCGCCCGAGGTGGGTCGGCGAGAAGCCGTGGATGAACTCGTATTCGAGCAGTTTGCCGAGCGCGTGTTTCGTCGGCACGTCGCCGATCATCCGGTCGTTCAGACGCTTCGCGGCCTTCCCGCCAACCGTGATGTTCGCCAGCGTCTCCTCGATCGCAGAGCTTTCGTCGTAGAGCGTGTGTACGTCCTCCATCTCGCCCTTGAGGAGCTTGAACGCCACCTCGTCCTCGGACATCTCCATGCTGTTGTGATAGCTTCCGTCGGGTTCCACGAGGACGTAGACTTTCCCGCGGTCGTGGTAATCGGGCCGCCCCGCACGGCCGAGCATCTGGTGGAACTCCTGGACGGTGAGCCACTCGATTCCCATCGCCAGCGAGTCGAAGATGACCTGCGAGGCCGGGAAGTCAACCCCGGCGGCGAGTGCGGCCGTCGTAACGACCGCCGCGAGGTCCTGCTCCGCGAACATGCGTTCGACCTTCTTGCGCCGTCCGTAATCCAGTCCGGCGTGGTACGGCGCGGAGTTGTACTCCAACTTTCTGGAAATCTCGTGACAGCGCCGCCGCGAGTTGGTGAAGATGATGGTCTGGCCGCGATATCCCTGTGAGGATTCGCGGTCGAACTCGCGTTTGACGAGTTTGTTCTCCGTGACCGGTTTCTCCTGCCCGCTGGCGAACGTGACGTGGCGCTCCAGCGCGACCGGGCGCTCCTCGAACTCGACCAAGTTCGCTCGCAATCCCTGGGCCAAATCCTTTGGATTCCCCACGGTTGCGGAGAGATACACCCACTGTGCGCCGTCGTAGTCGTCGTGCTGTTCGGCTCGTTTCTCGCAGTAGTATTTCAGCCGCGAGATGAGCCCGTCGAGGCGGTGACCGCGCTCCTGCTCCTGCAAGGTGTGGACTTCGTCGATCACCACGGTTCCGATGTCGCCCAGGTTCCGTCCGGTGCGGAGCGCGTGGTCAATTCCCTCGTAGGTTCCGACGATGATGTCCGCGCTCGGGTCGAAGTGGTTGCCGTCGTCACGCACCCGACTCGCACCGACGCGGATGGTGACGTTGGCGAGGTCACCGTACTCCTCCTTGAAGTCCTCGTGCTTCTGGTTCGCCAGCGCGACGAGGGGCACGAGAAAGAGCATTTTGCCTTTCCCGTTCAGCATGCGGTCCAGTCCCGTCATCTCGCCGACGAGCGTCTTCCCGGTCGCCGTCGCGCTGACGACGAGTTGGTCGTCCCCGTCGAGGAGGCCGTTCTGCACCGCGAGGCTCTGGACGGGGAGCAGGGTATCGAATCGCGATTCGAGCAGGTTCTGGATGCCGGGGTGGAGGCTGAGCGAATCGGTCCGCTCCAGTTCGATGTCCTCGACGTTCGCGCTTATCTCGTCGAACTTCGTCAGGTCCGGGTCGAGTCGTCCTTTGAGCAGGTTCGTAATCCGCTTCAGGTCCTGTACTTCCAGGAGGAGGTCTTCGAGCCGGTCCTGTGCGGCACTGGTCAGGTTCCCCCTGAACGAGAGTTCCCGCTCCAGTTCGCGGGTCGCACAGTCGGGACAAATGTACTCGTCGCCCGTATCGATGGCCGTCTCGCTGTTGATCGGCGAGTAGCGTCCTTTGTTGGCACACAACCGACACGTCCGCACCGCTTTCGCGTCCAGTTGGTAGCCGTCGAGCATCTCCTTCAGTTCGTTCCGGGCTTCGGACGAGGTCTGTTGTGAGATTCGGATTCGGTTCGCGTTCCGCGCGAGTTCGACGAACTCGTCGGGACTGCGCGGCTTTTCGCTCGATCCGTCCTTCAACAGAAACCGGCCGGGCCGTGGCCCCGCATCCGTCTCCTTCAGTTCGAGGATGGCGCGGAACTGTCGCTCACCGTCCCGCCGGGCGACCACCTGATAGCCCCTGTCCGTCTCGTGGCAGAAGAGCGTCTCCACCTGCTGGGCCTGCTTCGACACGAGACATGCTACACACCGGAGCTATTTCAGCGATTCGAACGACACGGCGACACACGGTCGAAAAATCGGCGTGATAGACCGTGGCATCACTCGAAGAAATGTGATCCTACCGACCTTCAATCGGAGAATAACGGCACTGTGACGCCGTTATTCGCGCAATACCGTTTTACAACCGGCTCATAACAAAGCCGGTCCGACCGGTAGCCGTGGACAGAGCGCAGTAGCGCTACAAGGTAGCATATGAAAGGCACGCAAGAAGAAGAACTCCCACGGCGTTTCGACGAGGACGTTATCCTCGAAATCGAAGACGGTTCCGACCGAAAGCGACCGCTCGTTCGAATGACCGATACACGACGGGACGCCGCGTGGGTATCGGCGTCCATCGACGCCGTTATCTCGCTCTCCGAATATCGTTAGACGAGCTGAATTTCGTCGTCCCCGTTCGGCACCGCACAGATGAACGCACCGGGTTCGTCGCTCTCGTTTCGATACCAGTGAACTACTCCCGCCGGAATCAACAGTGAATCTCCAGCGCTGACTTCGTACTCCTCGTCACCGATGCCGACGACGTACTCGCCTTCCAGCACGAACTGTTCGTGTTCGACTTCGTTCGTGTGTTCGGGCACGGTCGCGCCGGGTTCGAGCGTGAACCGGCGGATGGCGAAGTTCGGCGCGTCCTGTTCCTCACCGATGAGCACTCCTTTCGCCATGCCGTCGGCGGCCCCGACGGGTTCGTAGTCGATGTCGTCCGCGTTTCGTACGATAGGTTCGGACATACTCATCCATTCGAAGGGGTCGGGCTAAGGTTTTTGCACCGTTTCCAGTTCCTCGTTCGGCACGAACTCGCCGTCGGGCGTCACTCGACCGGATGCCAGCGCACAGTATTTTGCGCCGACGCCCCGCGAGGAGAGCGGGCCGCGTCGGATGCAGCGGAAGCCGACGTTTTTCGCCGCGTTGTAATCGTCGTTGGCCTCGTTGCCGCATTTCAGACACTCGAACCGGTTGTTCTCCACGTCCCGGTTCTGTGGGTGTGTGAATCCGCACGACGTACAACGCTGACTCGTGTATTCGGGATTCACCTGTACGACCGTGACGTCCCGCTCGGCCGCTCGATACGCGACGAACTCGAACAGCCGTCCGAACGTCCGGCGATGGAACCGAGTCGCCTTCTCCAGCGTCTCCTGTGTCCCTTCGAGTTCGCCGAACGCGATGACCGAACAACCGTGTTCCTCGGCTTCAGAGACGATACCGCCCGCGACCTCGTGGAGTTCGTTCCGGGCGAAGTTCTCCATGCGCTCGCTGGCCCGTCTGAGCGTTCGTCGTGCGCTTCGGGTGTCCGTCTCGCGTAGATCGGCACGGAGGTCGGCGAATTCGGCGTGTCGGTGGGCGAGTTCCCCACCCGAGAAAAAGCGCGCCGTGCTCGTCACGGCGAGATTTTCGACGCCGAGGGAGACGCCGAGGACGGTCGAGTCCTCCGTCGGCAGTTCGACTTCGGGACGCGGGCGTCGGAAGCCGAGATGCAAATCGAAGTTCCCGTCGCGGTAGTGAAGCGTGCTCTTCGCCGGTTCCCATCGCTCGTCGTTCAAATACTGCGACTGGTAGCTTCCCTCCGGCATCACGAGGCGACAGCGAACCCGGTCGCCGGTCGTGGTTAGACTGATGTTTCCGTCGTCGAACAGCGTCAACGTCCGGCTGTCGTAGACGACGGTCGGGCTGGTGAACTCCGGCTTCTCCGCGTCGTCACCGCGTTCGAGCGCGCGCTTGATGGCTTCGGCGGCGCGGTGGGTGGCGAGGACGGCGTGCTGGCTTCCCAGCTCGGTACGCTCACGCAACGGTTCGTACGCCAGTTGCTGGACTTCGTTCCGCGTGTGACAGACCCCCCACGCGACGTTGACCGCGATCTGGCACCCGCGTTTCCACTCGCGCACCATCGACAGCAGCCGCTCGTGGTCGTCTGCCTCGACCGCGAGGCGCGTTACCGCCGTTCGCCTGAAATACTCGGAACCGCTCACGCTCTTTTCTCCCCAGAGCGCCCCCTTGAATACTTCGGGACGTCTCTCCCCGCTCCGAGACGAAGTTTAAGGCACCTCCGATGCAATATTCCCCCATGAGAAGCTTCAAAATCGGGAGCGCGTTCGGCATTCCGATACAACTCGACCTCACTTTCCTGCTCATCCTCCCTATATTCGCGTGGCTCATCGGAACGCAGGTGTCGTACTGGGTCACCATCCTGAACGACCTCTGGGGCCTCGGATTAACCGCCGCCCCGCTCTCGTCGGGAATGATGCCGTGGTATCTCGGCGTCGCCGCTGCGATCGGTCTGTTCGCGGGCGTCATCCTCCACGAACTCGGCCACTCCGTCGTTTCGATGCACTACGGCTATCCCATCGACTCCATCACACTGTGGATCTTCGGCGGCATCGCGCGGCTCACCGACCAACCGGAGGAGTGGTCCGAGGAGTTCTTCATCGCCATCGCCGGTCCGGTCGTCAGTATCATCCTCGGTGTTCTCTCGTTTGCCGCGCTCTTCGTCGTCCCCTCGGGCTTCGATACCGTTCGGTTCGTCCTCGGCTACCTCGCGCTGATGAACATCGTCCTCGCCGCATTCAACCTGCTTCCCGGGTTCCCGATGGACGGCGGACGCGTCCTGCGCGCGCTCCTCGCGCGAACGCGCCCGTTCGCACAAGCGACGCAAATCGCCGCCGAGGTCGGCAAACTGTTCGCCATCCTGTTGGGCATATTTGGCCTGTTCGGCGGGAACATCATCCTCATCGGTATCGCGTTCTTCATCTACATCGGCGCGACCAGCGAGGCTCAACAGTCGGTGCTCTCGGCGACGTTCCGCAACGTTCGGGTTCGTGATGTGATGACGACCGCGGACGATCTACACACGGTTTCGCCGGACACGTCCATCGCCGAACTCCTCGAAACGATGTTCCGTCAGCGCCACACCGGCTACCCGGTCATCGAGAACGGCGAACTCGTCGGCATGATAACGCTGGACGATGCCCGGAGCGTGCAGCAAGTCGAGCGCGACGCCTACACGGTTCGGGACGTGATGTCTACGGACGTGAAGACGATTCCCGCGGACAGCGACGCGATGGACGCGTTCGAAACGATCCAGCAGAACAACATCGGTCGGCTTCCCGTCATCGATACCGACGGCGACGTGGCCGGAATCATCTCCCGAACGGACCTGATGACCGCGTTCAACATCATCAACAAGAGCGGGCGTTCGGAGGACGAGTTCGCCCTCCGCGAACAGCCATCGTAGACTTCGAACCCCCGCAGAACACTGTTTGCCGTCGCGTTTATCCCCGTTCCTCGCCGAGTAGTAGGTATGTGTGGACGCCTTTCGCTCTTCGCGCCGCAGGACGAACTCGAAGACCGGTTCGATGCCACGCCGGTCCGGGAGATCCGTCCGCGGTACAACGTCGCGCCGGGGCAGGAACACCCCGTCGTCCGCAACGACGCGCCCGAGGAAATCAGCTTCCCGACGTGGGGATTGGTTCCCCACTGGGCCGACGAGTTCGGCGGCGGACACATCAACGCCCGCGCCGAGACGCTTTCGGACAAGCCGAGCTTCCGCGACGCCTACCGCGAACGTCGGTGTCTCGTGCTCGCCGACGGCTTTTACGACTGGAAGAAGACGCCGACGGGAAAGCAACCGTATCGAATGACCAGAACGGACGGGAAGCCGTTCGCGATGGCCGGGTTGTGGGAGCCATGGCAGAATGGGGAACACAAAACTTCGTTCACCGTCGTCACCACGGAACCCAACGACGTCGTCGGCGAAATCCACCATCGCATGCCCGTCATTCTCGCACCCGAGGAGGAGACGACGTGGCTCGACGGCGACGAGGACGAACGACGATCCGTGCTAAATCCCTTCCCGGCCCGAAAAATGCGCTCCTATCCGGTCTCCACGACGGTCAACAACCCGGCCAACGACTCGCCGGACGTCGTGGAGGAAGTCGTCGCCGATGAGGACGCACAGACGGGCCTCGGGGATTTCGCCTAATCGAGACGAAAAACCCGCGACTCGGTCGAACTCAGTTCTTTCCGCGCACCGTCGAATGTCGCTTTCGACTGTCCATGTCCGACCGGGAGGACGGCATCGTCGAGTGCATGTCCGTCGCACCGCCTCGACCGGGGTCACCGTCGTCCTCTTCATCCTCCGCTTCATCGGCATCGTCCTCCGCTTCCTCATCCCCTTTGAGCCTGCCGAACAGGGAACTGAACTCCTCGACGGCGTCCTCGGTCGAGAGGAACTCTCCGTTTTCCGCATCCTCGTGTTCACTACCTTCTTCGTCCGAACTCCCTTCCTCGTTGGCTCCCACGTCGCCCTCGTTTTCCGTCTCGTCCGAACTCCCCAGCGAGAATACCGACGACAGCAGGTCGCTCACGCTCCTGCTGCCGTCGTCCTCCATTCCATCCCCGCCGATACGTTCGAGGCGATCGAGCCGTTCTTCGGCGTCGAGGTTCGACCATTCGTCCGAGAGGTCGGCCATCTCCAACAGGTGTCGAAGCGAGAGCACCGCGTCGGCGTCGGCGTCCTGCATCAGCATCGGGAGGTCCGCTGGCGTCACGTCCGCCGAGTCGTGCTCGAATCCGGACGCCGTGAGCAGTTCGCCGAGCGGTGCATCGGACACCGCTTCGGCGACTGCATCGGTACGCTCGCGAACGGATTCGGCCGTTTCATTCGGTAACTCGTCGCCGTCGGTGGCGTCGAGCGCCGACCGGATCTCCTCCATCCCGTCTTCGAGGCGTCGTTCGAGGTCTGGGTCGTCGTTTGTCATCGTTTCAGTGGGCGTTCGTGGGGTGTCTTCGGCCGCAGTGTGTTCTATTCCTCATCGGCAGTGTCGTTCTCGTCCGTGTCATCTCCTTCTTCGCCGTCCTTCGCGTCCGCCGCTTCGTCTTCCTCCCCGTTGTTGAACTGCTCGACGATGGCATCGACCATCTCGTCGCGGCCGAGATTGGCCTTCACGTCGACTTCCTTCGCGACGGACTGCAGTTCGGAGTAATCCATCGTTTCGAGGAGTTCCCGGTAGGTCTCCTCCCGAATGGCTTGCACGTCGTCCGGGTTCAAATCGACATCGGCGGCATCGGTACCTCCCTCGTCGGACTCCTTTTCGTCGGACTCCCCGTCTTCGTCTTCACCCTCGCCGAGCGACTCCACCACCTCCTCAGTGGTCTCCTTCGCATCGTCCAGCGTTTCGGTCGATTCCCGCTTTTCGACGTACTCGCGAAGCGAACTCTCGATAGGGTCCCGAAACTGCGGCTTGCGCAGCGTCTTGCCGAGGGCCACGACGAACGCGCTGGCGAGACGGCCGAGCAGTGACGGGTTCTCGTCATCGCTTCCCTGAAACGGTAGCTTGGAGAGAAGCTGACCGGCCGCGACGCGGCCGAGTTTGCGGCCCGCGAGCGCGCCGACGGATTCGCCGAACGACCGCCCCAGCGATTGCCCGTCGACTTGGTCGCCGACGCTCTCGCCTTTCACCAGCGAACCGACATCGACCTGGTCGGACAGTTCGTCGGTGATCGCTTCTTTCGGGTCGGGTGTGTCGCTCATTCGGTCTCACCACCGTCGTCCGCGTCGTCTTCGCTTTCGCTCTCGGATTCATCGCTCGTTTCGTCTCCGGCTTCATCGTGCTCTTCAGTATCGCTCTCCTCGCCGTCGTCCGCTTCGCTCTCGGATGGGGTATCGAGGAGCGAATCCAGCAGCAGACCGCCGAGAACCCCGCCGAGCCACGCGCCGAGGTTGCGGCCGACGAATTCCCCGATAGTCGACCCCAGCGACTCGACGGAGGCGTCGTCTGCCACCCCAGCATCGAGCGAGGTGTCCGCGAACACCTCGTCCATATCGATGTTCCGGATGGCATCGCCGACGTCGAGCGACGAACTCTCGTCGCTCATGCTCCGGACTCGTCCCCGGACTCCTCCTCGGAGTCGTCGCCGAACATCTGATCGACGATCTCCTTGAGGAGCGTCGTGAGCAGTTCGTCGAGCGGGATGTCGGACAGCGCGTCGCGTATCGACTCACCGGCCGACTCCATCGCCGACGAAACACGACCCGAACCGTCCTCGGAGTCCTCGTCGGAGTCCTCGTCGCCGCCGAGTAACCCCTCGAAGAGACTCCCGCCGAGCAGGTTCCCGACGCCGGAGAGCAAGTTCCCCAACAACCGACCGGGACCGCTGACCGCGGAGACGTCCAACTCGACTTCGTTGAGGTCCACTTCGAGACCGAGGAGGTCGAGAAACAGCCCTTCGAGGTCGAGATACAACACCGTCGTCCCATCGTCCTCCCGATAGCCGTACTCTCCGTTCTCCCCGTCCCCTTCCGATTCGCCTTCGTCCCCTTCTCCGTTCCCCTGTGATTCTTCCCTCCCCTCCTGTGACTCCTCGGACTGCTCTTCGCTCCCCTCCGACGATTCCTCTTCGTTTCCTTCTTCGGTCGTTTCCTCGCTTTCTTCCTCCTCCCCACCGTCGGTCAACAATCGCCCTTCGTTCCGGGCGTGCTCGTCGGCGTCTTCGTCGGCACGGAAAGTGTCATCCTGATCGGCTGTTTCTGTCATGGTAACCAACGTAAATTGAATCCCGATGGTTTTACTAAGCCATTCTGGCCTTTCCCCGAGGGGTTCGGACGCTCTCTGGCGGTTTTAGGCGTAAATTCGAACGCTCTCTGACTGATGTATTCGCCCCCTATTTGGATAAATAAACACGAGTGCTACGCTTGGCCGGGATGTTCCTCGAATTTCCCTCTCGTTCTGCGTTTCTCCGAACGAGCGCGCTCGCTTCGGTAATTCAGATTGACAGATTCCGAACAAAACTCGTTTACGGTGTGCTGTCATCTCACATACTGCCCTGGCGGTACCAATGATTCAGCTCATCGACATCGACGTAGAACATACGATGGCGGAGTACGCGACGGATACGGTGCTGCGAAATTCCGTCGAAGCGATGCAGAATGCGGTCACCGACGACGTCGCCGCGCTCGACGGTCGCACCGTTTGGATGGTGAATTCGACGGCCAGCGGCGGTGGTGTGGCGGAGATGATGCCGAAACTGGTCAGTCTGTCCCGTGCGCTCGGTGTCGATGCGAAGTGGGCGGTCATCGACGTCGACGAGCCCGTATTCTTCGAGTTCACGAAGGAGATTCACAACCTGCTCCACGGTGCGGGTGACCCCGAACTCGTGGACCACGAACGGGAGATTTACGAGGCGACGAGTCGGTCGGTGGCCGACGAACTCGCCGATCGTATCGCTCCGGACGACGTCCTCGTCGTTCACGACCCACAACCGCTCGCGGCCGGTGCGATGGTCGTCGAAGAACTCGGCGTTCCCGCCGTCTGGCGCTGTCACATCGGATCCGAGGAACACTCGGAGAAATCACGGACTGCATGGAAGTTCTTGGAGCCGTGGATCAGCGACTACGATCGCACCGTCTTCACGCTTCCAGCGTACGTTCCCGACTTTTTGGCGACCGACGCGGACATCATTCCTCCCGCGATAGACCCGTTCAGCGCGAAAAACCGCCGTATGAAGCCTCAAGAAGTCGCCACGGTGCTGGCACGGGCGGACCTCATCGACACCGGTCACCCGGTCAAGCAGTTCGGCCAACCCGCCCGGCGATTGCAGGCCGATGGATCGTTCGCTCCCGCGACGAAACCGGCCGATATCGGCTTGCTCTTCCGGCCGACCATCTGTCAAATTTCACGATGGGACAGCCTCAAAGGGTTCGTCCCGCTGCTGCGTGGCTTCGCCGAACTGAAGCGCGACGTCCGGTCTGCGGCCGACTCCACCCGCTCGGACGACCATCGGAAGCGAATCGAGGACGCACGGCTCCTCCTCGTCGGTCCCGACCCGTCGTCGGTCGCCGACGACCCGGAAGGGCGGGCGGCGCTCGAAAACTTGGAGGAGGAGTGGCTCGCCCTCGATCCCGAAATACGGGACGATGCCGCCGTCATCGTCATGCCGCCCGACCAGCACGAGAGCGCGCTCGTCATCAACGCCCTCCAGCGGTGTTCGTCGGTCGTCGCCCAGAACTCGCTTCAGGAGGGATTCGGTCTCACGGTGACGGAAGCCATGTGGAAGCGGGCGGTACTGATGGGTTCCGACACCGGCGGCATCACCGCACAGATCCGCGACGGCAAGGACGGTCGATTGGTCCCGGACTCCGGCGACCCAGCATCGGTCGCCGAAACGCTCGATTCGGTGCTCGAAGCCGCCGACAAATGGGATGACTGGTCGTACAGCGCCCAGCGGCACGTCACGGACAACTACCTCGTGTTCGAGCAGGTGACCCGTTGGTTGGAAACCCTCGGACGGCTCGTCCGTTAGAGGACGAACACCAGCGGGATGAACACGACGAATCCGACGATGACGCCAGCCGACAGGTACCACGTCGGGTTCGAGAGGCTTTCACCGGCCTCCAGTCCTTCCGGCAGCACGTCGCCGATGACGAGGTACAGCATCGATCCTGCCGCGAATCCGTATCCGAACCCGAGGAACTGCTGTGCCAATCGGACGAAGTAGAACGCGATGACTGCCCCGATTGGCTGTGGAAGACTCGTGAAGAACGCGGCTCCCCACATGCGTCCGTTTCCGATACTGTCCACGTCGTTTATCGGAATCGCGGTCGCCAACCCTTCCGGGAAGTTGTGAATCGCCAGTGATCCCGTGATGGCGATGGCAACGATGGGAACGGTAAACCCGAGGATGTGAATCCCGCCCGTGTGATTGAGTTCGGCGAAGGAGACGCCGATGGCGAGTCCCTCCGGGAAACTGTGGACGAACAGGACCAGCAGGATGTTGAGGATGGTCTGGAAATCCCCCTGCGCGATGTCCTCCGGTTGGAAATCCGGTCCGTAGTGGTCTACCACGTAGTGTGCGAAAATCACGAGGAGGATTCCACAGGCGATGCCCGCACCGACGAGCAGCCACCCGCTGTTTTTCTTGTACGCTTCGAACAGCAGTCCGAACACCGACGCGGACGCCATCAATCCGCCAGCGAACCCCCAAAGGCCAACGTCGAGCTTGTCCCCGATGTCATCGACCCAGAACAACGGAACTGCCCCGAGACTCGTCCCGAACGCCGCGATCAGTCCTGCGACGAAGACGAGTACGTACGGTCCCCAGTTCATGTATGTTCGTTTGAACTACGGACTTGTAGGGCTTTCTGCCGTTTTTGGCCGACCTAAGATTTCTACCGGCCGATTAGGTATTTTTGATTATGGGATTTGTTTGGTTCGCCGAAAAATCGGACGCAGTATCCTGAATAGGGCTATTCTGCATTGAGTGGCCGTGAGAACCGTGATTTCGGGCACTCCCCGAAGTCATGAAAACGTCCGCGTTCGACGGCCGAACTTCTTGCCCACAACGGCTATCCGAGACGGTTGAGTACCCCTTTTGCGATGTCCGAAAAAACGCTCCACGAGGAAAAGCTATCGCGCAAAGAAGCCGACCGACTGGACGCCATCGCGGATCAACTCCGTGAGAAGGGTGACGCCAACGTGGACGTCGGCAACAAGACCGTCACGCTCTCGCCACGGAAGAAGATCGGCTACGAAATCGGGATTCGGGAATCCTCGTCCGTCCTCCGTGGTGACCGCGAAACGGTCACGATAAAATTGGACTGGAAACCGAAATAGCTGGACTTCGAGACTTCACACTTCTATTTTCGACAAACCACCCGCTCACGAGGTATTGTTCGCAAAAGGTCCAGGTGCGAGAATCGAACCGGAGCCAGAGGGTCCTGCTCGCTTGCTCACGGCGTTGCCGTTCGCATCGGCTGCGCGGGCTGCCGCTGGCAGGATTTGATCCTCTTCCAGGATTTTTCTTCGCTTGCCACTTGCTCGTGGCCGGTTTCGACCGCGAAACCGGCCACTCACGGTTTATCGCTCAGAAAAGGTCCAGGTGCGAGAATCGAACCCGCGTCCCAGCCTCCACAAGGCTGGAGGATAGTCCACTACCCCAACCCGGACACGCATATCGAGGTAAACGGGAGAGATTAAAATACGTTTCGGAAAGGAAGCCGCGTATGGTGGTTTCTGACGTGTTACTCGTACTCACTCTCGTTCGGTCGTCGGATTCTCCAGTCGAAATCGACGGGTACGGTGGCCGTCGAACCACGGACCGGGTTCGGTTTCCTCGAACCCGACCGCCTCGGCGACAGCGATGGTGTCGGATTCGGTTTCCGATTCGGGGAGCAGGATTTCGACCGGCATGGTTTCCCGCTCCGCGAAGCGTATCGGTTCGTCGAGGAGGCGTTCACAAGCCGACTCCGCACCGAAGAGATGGGTAACGTGGACCGTCTTCTCGTCGGCTTCGTATCCGACGAACCCGTCGATGTCCCCGTCCGATTCGGCCACGCGGACCGTCCGGTCGTGAACCACGTCGGCCATCACATCGGTCGGAACGTCGGCCAGTGCGGCGAGGCGTCCCCCGTCAGCCTCCACTGCGTCTCGGACGTTCATGTTGAATAGTTTCCGTCCCTCACATTAAACCCTTCAGCCGAACGCCCTCGTCGCCAACCCAAAGACACCGGTCGCTGGTCGAACGGACCGTGATCGATGTACCATCGTGATTGTGTATTTCGTTCCCGGCGTTACCCGTCGGTACGGGGACTCGATCTCCGAAAAAATCGCGGTGTACGTTCCCGAGCGAACTGTCGCTACTCGTCGTCCTTACCGTCTTTGCCGTGCTTCGGTTTGCAGTGATCCCAACCGCCGTGGCCGTCATCACCGTGGTGCCCGTCACCGCCGTGGTGGCTACGCTTTTTCTTCAGATCCACGTCCAACGAGAGGTCGTACCAGATGCCGATCACCGAATCTCGCGAGACACCGGTGATGTCCCCTTCGAAGCCGACGTCGAGCTTCGAGGCCGTGCAGACCTGGCCCCTGATTTCGCCGTCCGCGTACTTTTCGGTGTGAACGTTCACGTAGACGTTCCCCGCGCGAATTTCGCTGATCAGGTCCGCTATCGAATCCCCTTCGAGCGGTCCGACGAGGTCCGATGCTCGGATCGATCCCGTCGAGGCTACGTTGTTCAGGATGAGTAACTGCTGTGCGTCGACATCCTCGCCGATCAACGATGCCACGACCGGTCCGTTTTCACCCTTCTCGCCCAGGTGCAGGTGTGCGGCCGTTATCTGCGACGTCGTGTTTATCGCGAGCAGTGCGAAATCGAGTCGCTTCTTATCCGGCGTCGATCGGAACGCCGCGACACCTTCTCCGGGGCTTCTGTTCTTCGGTACTTCCTTTTTACCAGAGAGCGTGCTGGTACTGTACAGTTGCCCTTCGAGCGCGATTTGCGGGCTGTTCTTTCCTTTCGACTTCTTCCCTTTGCTCCCTTTCGAACCGTCCTTACCCATCGACGCTCCGTTACCGTTCAACATCGCATTCCCCGAACTGATGCCGGCCAATCCGGTGAGTCCCATGCCAAGCACTTGCATCGTGCGGCGTTTTCGTTGATCAACCATTTGTGATCCAACTCTGTGTTATTCCCATTTTCTATTTGTTATATATCTTCCAAATATAATACTATAGTTTCTGATATCAAAATACACACCTTGTGATCCGTAATATGTACCCTGAATCCCGTAATGGTTGGTTACTGATCTCTATAACTTCTAAAAAAGTCCGGGAGGGAACTGGGTTTCCAATTCTCTCGTTCCGTTGGGCGTAGTTTCATCTCGCTCGGATGCTAACATGTGACTATGAGTGATGTATCCGGGAACGCCGACCGGAGACCGTGCGATTTCTGTCGCCTCCCGTGTCTCGACGAGACGGTAACGCTGGCCCACGGCGAGACGACCTACGAATTCTGTTCGGAGACGTGCCGGAACGAGATGGTAGCAAACGACCGCGTGTTCACCACCTATCACGGGTTTCGCCAGATAACCACGGGTATCTCGGCGCTCGACGAGCATCTTCCGGAAGGGTTGCCACGCAACTCGTTCATCCTGCTGTCCGGGGAAGGTGGGACGCGCGACAACGCCATCGGGACCGAACTCGTCTGGCGGACGCTTCGGCGCGGCGAACCGGCAATCGTCGTCAGCTTCACCGAACCGCCGATTTCGGTCATCGAGCAGTTCCTCTCCTTGGAGTGGAACGTCCTTCCGTATCTCGAATCCGGACAGCTACACGTCCTCGACTGCTTCACCTACCGGGTCAGCGACCGCGACCGGATGTTCACCCGGATGGACGAGTGGAACCACTTCCTGCACCACGTCACTGCGCCCGTCACGACGACGGTTCGTGACCCGAGCGATACGAGCGAACTGCAAAACAAACTCGACAACTGTCTCGAATCGCTGTCGATGAGCGATACGGGTATCGTCGCAATCGACTCGCTGACCGAGTTCGGAACGCTCGTTCAGCCCGTCCAAGCGTACGATTTCGTCAAGGACATTCGCGCGGACGTCTGCAAAGGAAGGTTCGTCACCGTCTTTGCGGGAGCGACGTTCGCCGGGGAAGAGAACGCGTTTCCGCACGACATGAGCTACGTCATCGACGGCCTCGTCGAGTTGCAGTTGAACGGATCGCTCGTCGACGACGTGCTCATCAAACGGATCCGCATCCGCAAGATGAACGGCGTGTTGACGATTCCCGAGTGGGTCGCCTACGAGTACACGAGCGGAGACGGGTTGATATCGTTCGACCCGATCGAGGAAATGGAATCGGCCGAGGAAGCCATCGAATCCGACGAACAACCGAGTTCCGATCGGAACGCTCGGTCGGAGCTAGACGCGTCCGAATGAACGGTGACGGGTCGCTGTCGAGTTTCAGTGATGTAACGTGTTCTACAGGCGGAGCAGGCCGAGGAAGTTCACACGGACCCTTCGAAGACGGCGTACCCGACCGTCTCGGGAACGTGACTCGTTTCCGTATCGGCGCTCTCCTCCTCTTCGATCTTCACCTCGACACCGTTCCCAGTGAGGTTTCGATACCGAAGCTCCGCGGTGTCGCCGCCGTTGAGCGTCTGCATATCGGCGTAGAACAACGGCGAATCGTACCTGTTGCCGAAGGATATCCGTTGCCACTCCTCGGTAATCTCCTCATCAGCTTGCCGTACTTCGAACACCCGCCCGTCGATCCGTCCGGACCTTCGCTGGAGAGCGATGTACCCGACCGTCTCGCTCACGTGCCCGTCTTGGCCCTCTTCCTCCTGAAGTCTCACTCCGAACGAATTGCCGGTGATTTTCGATAGCCGTGAGATGACCGGGTCGGAACCGTTGGCCGTCTGTGGCTGTGCAAATACGACCGGTGCCGTCCCCCCGAAGAAATCCCCC
>NZ_JBAWAC010000539.1:0-1773 GCF_049589095.1 Haladaptatus sp.
AACGCCGAGCCGAAACCCCCAGTCGTGCTGGTCCGGAGCGACGGCACGCACGACCTGCTCCGACGGCGTGAGACGTGTGACGACGTTCTCGGGCGGGATTCGATTCCGGACGGGTTGGAACGGTGAACACCGTGAGAAAGACATTCGGAACGGCGAATGCCGTGAGAAAGACCTTTAGGCGGCGCGTTCCCTGAAAAATCCATGCAACCACCGAACCCGCTGTCGCCCGACCCGGCGGGTGGAATCGACGATACGGGGAGCTTTTTCGCGGGTCTCGTTCCGGACCCTGTCGCGCTTCGGTGTCTGTCGGTCGAACTCCGCGCGCCGAGGGAAATCGTCGTGGGCGAACCGGCCACGTTTCTCCTTCGGATTCGCAACCGACTGCCCGCACCCGTGAGCGTTCGACTGCCGACGAGTCGGCTGTGGGGATGGGCGGTAAACAGTATTCCGGAGGCTGACGAACGGGGGTTCGAACCGCCGGAGACCTCACGGACGGTCGCGTTTCGGACCCGTGAGATCAAACAGTTCGAGGGGACGTGGGACGGTCATATCCGCCGCGCGGGAATCGACGGCGACGTGTGGCGGCCTGAAACGGGAACGCACACGCTCAGCGTCCATCTCGCGACGGATAATCCACGGCGGCAGCTATCCGATAGCATACAAGTAACGGTCGTATCGAGTCAATCCTAGTATGAAAGGGCGGCGTTATATGCCCTGTTCATCTTTGCTATTAGGTATCACGAACCGGGCGACTTGTCCCGACGAACGATATCATGACAGAAAAACCAAAATATTCGTGGAACCGGCGGCGGTTTTTGACGGTGAGTGCGCTCAGCGGTGCGTCGGCGTTGGCCGGTTGTGGCGGGAAGAGCACGACCGGAGACGGCTCAGGCGGCGCCGGGACCTCTGATAACACGAATACGAACAGCGGCAGCGACGACGGAAACGACAACAGCAACGCGAAGAAGGGCGGGACGTTCGTCAACGTCGCACCCGAAGAGGCGACAACCCTCGACCCGCGGATGAACGAACTCGCGTGGGCGAACGGGATGATGCACTACCTCTTCGACGGGTTGCTGGCCATGAAGCCTGACGGGAGCGAACTCGTCCCGCACCTCGCAAAGGAACTCCCAAAAAAGCAGGACGACACGACGTTCACCGTCCCGATCAAAGAGGGCGTCAAGTTCCACAACGGGACCGAACTCAGCGCCGCCGACGTCGAGTACTCGTTCAGTTGGGTGCTCGACTCCGACAACAAATCCACGAATCAGGAGAACCTCTCCTTTGTCGACAGCGTCGAGAAATCGGGTGACATGGAGGTTACGTTCAACCTCAAGCACCCCTACGCGCTGTTCGAACAGACGCTGGCGGGCATGAACGCCGCCATCGTTCCGAAGAAGTACGCGAGCGACAAGGGCCAGAAGAAGTTCTCCCGGAAACCCGTCGGTACCGGACCGTTCAAACTCAAGAACTGGCAGGCTGGGTCCTCGCTCACACTCGAACGCTTCGACGATTACTTCATCGAAGCGCCGAACCTCAAACAGCTCAAATATCGCGTCATCCCCGAGTCAGATACCGCGTTCTTCGAACTCGCGAGCGAGGGCGTTCAGCAGGCGTCCGTTCCCAAAACGTTGCTCGGGAAGGCCCAAAACAATAACAAGCTGAAGATAAAGCGCATCTCGCAGTTCGACTACAACGGCCTCATGTTCAACGCGAACCACGAGCCGTTCGACAACCGCAAGGTGCGCAAAGCCATGCAGTACCTCGTGGATT
>NZ_JBAWAC010000540.1:0-14188 GCF_049589095.1 Haladaptatus sp.
TTCCTCCACGTGGTGACAGCCGACGGATTCGGCGTTCATCGCGTCCCGAGCGATGAGCAGGGCGACGACGCTCGCGTTTCGGAGTTCGTACAGGTCCCGTGCGGTTCGGGTTCTGGCGTAGGCGTCCACCTCTCCTTTCAACCGCCGAATCGCGGCGGTCGCCCGTCGGAGGTCGTCGGGATTCCGCGAGAGGCCGACGTACTCGTCCATCACCTGCCGGAGGCGGGTGAACTTGTCGCGGGCGAACCCGGCGGGGAGCGCCGGGTCGCTGTTCAGCAATTCCGGGGTTTCGACCGGTTCCGGGCCAGTCGAAACGTCCGCCGCGCGCTCCCCCGCGCGGAGACCCCAGACCAACCCTTCGAGCAGGCTGGTCGAGGCGAGGCGGTTCGCGCCGTGAACGCCGGTCCGCGCACACTCCCCGACCGCGAACAGGCGGTCGAGGCTCGTCGTTCCGTGGTCGTCCACCTCGATGCCGCCGCAGAGGAAGTGCTCGCTCGGCGCGACGGGAATCGAATCGCGGTCCACGCCGCGCTCGTCGCACTTCTCGGCGAGGTCCGGAAACGTCTCCGCGAAATCAAGCGGCGTCGTGTCGAGGACGACTTCGCCGGTTCGGTCGCGTTCGCGCTGGACCGCGCGGGCGACCACGTCCCGCGGCGCGAGTTCGGCGTCCGGGTGTTCGTCGACCATGAACCGCTCGCCGTCGGCGTTCCGGAGGACTGCGCCCTCGCCGCGAACGGC
The DNA here is from genome assembly GCF_049589095.1 of Haladaptatus sp. Taxonomy (NCBI): domain Archaea; kingdom Methanobacteriati; phylum Methanobacteriota; class Halobacteria; order Halobacteriales; family Haladaptataceae; genus Haladaptatus; species Haladaptatus sp. The sequence goes on from NZ_JBAWAC010000540.1 coordinate 739, forward strand.
TTCGCTGACGAGGAAGGGGTCGTCTCCGCTATATGCGGTTGGATGGAACTGCACGTACGCCATGTCCCTCGTCTTCGCCCCCGCCAGCGCGGCCATGGAGATGCCGTCACCCGTCGCCGAATCGGGGTTCGTCGTGTGGTCGTACAGTGCGCCGACCCCGCCGGTGGCGAGTAACGTGGCCCCGGCGAAGACGGGCCAAATTTCGCCATCCCGTTCGAGCATCGCGCCGTGAACGCGACCCTCGTGGGTCACGAGCGTGAGCGCGGCGGTGTCCTCCGCGACGGTCACGCGCGGATGGGAATCGAGATGGGAGAGGAACGGGCCGAGGACGTGCTGGCCCGTGCTGGCGTCGATGTGGAGGATTCGCTCCTCGGAATGGGCGGCCTCCCGCCCGTAATCGTACTCCTCGCCGTCCGAGTCGAAGGAGATGCCGAGCGTATCGATGAGCACGTCCTCGACGGCGTCGTTCGCGTTCTCGACCAATACGTCGACCGCTTCGGCGTCGGCCGTGTCCGCGCTCGCCGCCAGCACGTCGGCGTGGAACGCCTTCGGATCGTCTCGGGTGACGGCGATACCGCCCTGTGCCCAGTGCGTCGAGGCGTTTTCCGGGCGGGTTGCCTTCGTGGCGACGAGCACCTCCGCACCCGCGCGCGCCGCGCCGAGCGCGGCGCTACAGCCTGCGATACCGCTTCCGATAACGAGAACATCGATTTCTTCCCCGCTCATAGCTCCAGCATCCTCTCCAGCGCCAGCATGGCGAGGTCCTTTTCCTCCGGTGCGACTTCGATGACGTTTCGTTCCCGTCCTTCGACCAGTTCTTCGAGCACCCACGTCAGGTAGTTCGGGTCGATCTGGCGCATCGCGTTGCAGTCCATGCAGGCGTCGCCGCAGAGCGGGAGGACGTTCACCTCGGGATGCCAGCGTTCGAGGTGGTTGACGAGGTGGATTTCCGTCCCGATGGCCCACGTCTCGCCGGGGTCGGCCTCGGCGATGGACTCGCAGATCGTCGCCGTGCTGCCGACGACGTCCGCCGCCTCCACGACTTCGCGGCGACATTCGGGGTGGACGACGACCTTCGCGTCCGGGTGGTCCGCGCGAACTCGGTCGACGTGTTCCACGCCGAAGCGCTCGTGAACCTGGCAGTAGCCGTCCCAGAGGATGATCTTCGAATCCGCGATCGCATCGGCGTCCTGTTCCTCGGGGTCCCACGGGTTCCACATCGCCGTCTCGTCCTCCAACCCGAGACGATGGGCCGTGTTCTCGCCGAGGTGTTTGTCCGGCAGGAAGAGCACCTTGTCGCCCTGCTCCAGCGCCCATTCGAAGACGCGGTGGGCGTTCGATGAGGTGCAGACCGCGCCGCCCTGCTCGGCGCAGAACGCCTTCAAGTCGGCGTAGGAGTTCATGTACGTGATCGGGATGATGTTCGCGTCGGGCGCGGCCGCCTCGATTTTCGCCCACGCGGAATCGACCTGCAACGCCTCGGCCATCCCGGCCATCGGACAGGACGCCTCCATCGACGGCAGGATGACGGTCTGATCGTCGTCCGTGATGATGTCCGCCGATTCGGCCATGAACGTGACGCCGCCGAAGACGACGTACTTCGCGTCGGCCTCGGCCGCCTTCACGCTCAGTTGGTAGGAATCGCCGATGAAATCCGCGTGTTCGACGATCTCCCGCCGTTGGTAGTTGTGGCCGAGGACGACGACGTCGTCGCCCAGCGTATCGAGCGCCCGCTCGATACGTTCCGTTCGTTCTTCTTCACTCAACCCCCGATATTCCGATGGAAGCTGTTCTAGATTATCGTATTTGAACAGACTCAATTCGGTTTCGAGGTTTGCGGTCTCCATTTTTGGCACGTTGGTCCACCTGTGGTTGCACTAGCCAACAACAGCCAGTATTGAAAATATTTTCTCTTCAAAATACGATTTCCGATTCATTCGGTTATTGATAGCGCGTGCTGTTCGCTATCCACCGCGGAATACGACTCGAAAAACGAGTTCAGTTCCCGGTATCAAATGGGTCCCGTTCCCGTTATCGCCTGTCGTCGCGCGTGTCGCGGCGGGCGGCGCGTTCGGCGCTCGACCAGTCGTGATGCTCGGTCTCCTCGCGGTCCGATTCCGTATCGATGAGCCACCAGAGGACGAGCGGGCCACCGATGGCGAAGAGAAGGAAGAGGGCGAAGACGCCGCCGAGTTCGGCGGCGAGGGGAATGGGGAAGAGGATGGGGAGGGCGAAGGACATGATCGAGAACTGTCTGGAAACAGCTTAATCGTTCCGTCCGTCGAAGGCGACGACGCCGTCCACGACGGTCATCGCCACGTCGATGTTTTCGATGTCGTCGGCGTGTTCCCATGGCGAGTGGTCGAGGACGGTGAAGTCGGCCTTCTTGCCGACCTCGACGGTGCCGAGGTCGTCCTCGTCGAATCCGGCGTAGGCCGCCCCGAGCGTGTACGCGCGGAGCGCTTCCGTCACGGAAAGCCGCTGTTCCTCGACGGGCGCGTTGACGGTTTGGTGAATCCCGAGCAGCGGGTCGAGGGGCATGCAGTCGCTGCCGAACGCGAGATGTGCACCCGCGTCGAGTAGAGTGCGGTAGCGGTTCGTCTGCTTTCGGCGCTCCTCACCCAGTCGAGCGTCGTACAGGCCGCCCGGTTGCGCCCATTTCAGGAAGTTCGGCTGCACGGATGCGATCACGCCCGACTCCGCGAACCGCTCGATCTGTTCGTCCGTCACGAGTTCGACGTGCTCGACCCGGTGGCGCTTCTCGCCCGCGTCCCCCGTCTCATCGAAGGCGTCCAGCACGGCTTCGATCGCCTCGTCGCCGATGGCGTGGGCCGTCACCTGAAATCCGGCACCGTCCGCCCGCGTGACGATGTCGTCCAGTTCCTCGGGGGAGACGACCCACTGGCCGGTCACGTCGTCGGCGTCCGCATCGACGACCTCCTCCGCGTCGGCGTACGGTTTCGAGAGCTTCGCCGTCCGGCCGCCGAAACTGCCGTCGGTGAACGACTTTATCGCACCCGTCGTCACCAACGAACTGCCGTGGTTCGTCACGAGACCGACCTCCTCCGCGGCCTCGATGTGGTCGCTCCAGTAGTTGATGCGGACGCGCATGGTCAGGTCGCCCTCCAGTTCGAGTCGGCGGTACACCTCCGGTGCACGGGATTGCCGACACATGTCGTGGACCCCGGTGACGCCCTTCTCGTGGGCGTCGCGCTGGGCCGCCAACAGGAGTTCACGGGTCGTTTCGGTATCCGGTTCGATGGTCTCGAAGACGGCGTTCACCGCGTCCTCCACGATGACGCCGGTCGGTTCGCCATTCTCGGTCTCGACGTCTTCCTCGGGCATCTCGTCGCCCAGTCGGTCGAGCACCACGCCGTTGACCGAGGCGACGTGCAGGTCCTCGCGGAACGCGGCGACAGGACGGGTTTCGCTCACCGAATCGAGGTCGTCGCGGGTGAGATAGCGCGACTCGTCCCACATGCTCTCGTCGAAGCCGTAGCCCAGGACCCACTCGTGGTCGCTCGAATCGCGGTCCTCGTCCAACTCGGCCAGCAGGTCGACGCAGTCGGCGGGCGAATCGGCGTCCGAGAGGTCGGCGTTCACCAGATAGCTCCCCACGGTCTGCATGTGGGTGTGCGCGTCGATGAATCCCGGTAGGAGGACGCGTCCGCCGAGGTCGATGACCTCGGTTTGGACTCCGTTCAGGAAGTTCACCTCGTACGCCGAATCGACGCGAACGATTTCCCCGTCGCGGATCGCGACCGCTTCAGGTCGGTCATCCGTGTCGTCGTTTCCCGCCGAGTCGTCCGCGAGAGTGTGCACCTCCGCGTTCGTGAGGATCAGATCCGCTGGCGCTGTCATGGTTTCGTGGTCTGTTCGAGCGGCGATAACTGTTCGGGAACCACTAGATCAGGGTGGGATTTCGAGGTCGTCTTCGTCATTGCTGCCGTCGCAGAATCGGGATGGTCATTTCATGGTAATTCCGCCAAAAAATCGTTCAGACGTTCAAAGCCCCAAACACACTGGCAATCACCCGCACAACGAGGAACGGCAACAGGACGATGAGACCGATGCTGGCCGCCCACGCGACGAGCAGAACGGGAATTCCCGTTCCGACCATCGCCACACCGTTCACGACGATGAGACCGAGGGCGAGTGCGACGATGGTGCCGAGCACGAGCGCGGACAACGCGGCGAGGGCTCGGCGGGCGAAGGCGGTTCGTGGAGATGGGTCGGCGAATCCGACGGTGGTTTCGTACTTCATGGTACTCTCCTCGTTTGAACGAAGGGGAGCTACCGACAAATATGTTAGCTGAAGAACACTTCTGTAGGATCCGATACTGAAACGCGTTCCTGTAATTTCGGTGTCAGGCGACGCTCTCGGCGTCGGTTGCCGACGGACAGTCCTGATCGATTTCGATGACGTTCATGTCGGCGTCGAGGGTGACGTCGAGGGTCTCGTCGTCGAGCGAAATCGAGACGCGGATTCGCCACGGGTCGTCCCCGAGAATCGTCGTGGTTTCATCGCCCACACACCACGAGAGCGACCAGAACGGCTTCGTACAGAGGTCGATGCCGTGGTCGCTGTAGAACGTGACGACCCGCGACTGGTCCAGAAGCGACAGTCCAACCGTGGAATGGAGTTGGTGATGGCACTGCTCGCAGTGGTGGTCCACCCTGACCTTCGTTCCGAGGACGTTCTCCGTATCCTTCTTCACCGTCGTTCCCATCTTCCCGTTGCACTCCGGGCACACGCCGTCGGCGGCGAGACAGTGGAGGTGGCGCACGCGCTGGTTGAACGCGTCCATGATTTCGCCGCTGGTACGGTCGTTCAGACCACCCGGCGGGAACGGATAGTTGCCGTGGGCCTTCCCGCAGTCGGGACAAGCCACCGTCAGCGTCTCCTCCTCGTACGTCGCTCGGAGGTGGGAACCACAGGCGGCGCACGTCTCGTCCAGTTCGATGGGGTCGAGATGCGGATGTTCGTTGAACGACCCCGCCAGCACCGCGCTCACGACCTTCTTTCCGGCCTGGCGGAAGTCGTAGCCCTCGTCGGTTCGGACGACGAAGTGGTCGGTCAACTGTTTCAGATGGTAGTTGAACTGGGCGCTGTCGCGCATCCCGACCTCCTTTCGAAGTTCGGAGAAGCCGACTGGTCGTTCCGGGGCCTGCCAGAGCGCCTCCAGAATCGAGAGGCGCGTCTCGTTGGCGATGACCGAGAACGCTTTTGCCGGAGCAAGGCAGTCCTCACACTCCTGTAACTCGGTGTCGCTGCTCATGAGGGTAGTTTCGTCGGGTAGCGGATAAAACGTTATGTGAATAACATTTTTGTAACGTCCTTGTCAGGAACTCGCTCGATGCGAGAACAGTAGGTTTATCAGTCGTTCGGGCCGAATCTACGACAAGATTACTTCAGGAGGTCAACGTTGACAGGAACACACAACCAACCGGAGGTGAATATCGGACTCGTCGGCCACGTAGACCACGGAAAGACAACGCTCGTGCAGGCTCTTTCCGGCGAATGGACCGACCAGCACTCCGAGGAGATGAAGCGTGGGATTTCTATCAGACTCGGATACGCAGACGCGACGTTCAGGCAGTGCCCTGGCGTGGACGCACCGGAGTGCTACACGGTAGACGAGACGTGCGCCGACGGTTCGGAAAGCGAACCGAGTCGAACAGTATCGTTCGTGGACGCGCCCGGCCACGAAACGCTCATGGCGACCATGCTCTCAGGAGCGTCGCTGATGGACGGCGCAGTGCTCGTCGTCTCGGCCACGGAGAACGTTCCGCAGGCCCAGACCGAAGAGCACCTGATGGCGCTCGACATCATCGGCATCGAGAACATCGTCATCGCACAGAACAAGATCGACCTCGTCAGTCCCGACCGCGCGCGACGTAACTACGAACAGATTCAGGAGTTCGTGGAAGGGACGGTCGCGGAGGACGCGCCAGTCGTCCCGATCAGCGCTCAACAGGAGGTCAACATCGACCTGCTGATACAGGCCATCGAGGAGGAGATCCCGACGCCGGAACAGGACCCGAACGACGACCCACAGATGTACGTCGCTCGGAGTTTCGACATCAACCGTCCCGGCACGACGTGGGACAGTCTCACTGGCGGCGTGCTCGGCGGCAGTCTCGTTCAAGGAAAGCTCAACGCGGGCGACGAACTCGAACTCCGTCCCGGACGCGAAGTGGAAGAAGGCGGCCAAACGGAGTGGGAACCCATCCAGACCGACGTTCGGTCCCTCCAAGCGGGTGGCGAGATGGTGGACGAAGCCACGCCCGGCGGCCTACTCGGCGTCGGAACGGGTCTCGACCCGAGCCTCACCAAGGGTGACGCGCTGGCCGGACAGGTCGCGGGGACCCCCGGCAGTCTCCCGCCGACGTGGGAGCAGTTCACGATGAAAGTCGATTTGCTCGAACGCCTCGTCGGCATGGACGAGCAGAACGTGGACGAAATCAGCACGGGCGAACCGCTCATGCTGACGGTCGGAACGGCGACGACGGTCGGTGCCGTCACCAGCGCGCGCGACGACGAGTGTGAAGTCTCGCTCAAGCGTCCCGTCTGTGCGGCTGAAGGGGCGAAAATCGCCATCAACCGCCGTATCGGCGCACGCTGGCGGCTCATCGGCATCGGAACCCTCACGACCCAGAACTGATGGTTCACACCGTCGTCATGGATACCAGTGCCCTCATGATGCCCGTCGAATGTGGCGTCAGGGTGTTCGACGAACTCGACCGGCTATTGGGCCAGTTCGAGTGTGTCACCCCTCGCGCCGTCGTCACCGAACTCGACGGACTGTCACAGGGCAACGGCAAGGAGGCGACCGCCGCGAGTGTGGGAGCCGATTTGGCGACGCGATGTCGAACCATCGACCACGAGGAATCGTACGCCGACGACGCATTGGTCGAACTCGGACCCGAGTTCGATTTCGTCGTCACGAACGACGCACCCCTTCGTACACGCCTGCTCGACGCTGGCGTATCGGTAATCCATATAAGGGGGAAGAACAAACTCGCAATCACTCAACCATAGCATGTATAAACGGGCCAGATTGAAGGACACGGTCGAAGTACCTCCCCAGTTCCTCGCAGACGTTACGCCGGACCTGGTGAAACGGTTACTACAGGACAAACTCGAAGGACGGATGGACGAGGACGTCGGAAGCGTCGTCAGCGTCACCGAAGTTCACGACATCGGCGAAGGTGCAGTGCTGCCGAACCGTCCCGGCGTCTACTACGAAGCGGAGTTCGACGCGCTGACGTTCGACCCGCAGATGCAGGAAGTCGTGGACGGCGAAGTCGTCGAAGTCGTCAACTTCGGGGCGTTCGTCGGTATCGGGCCGGTGGACGGCCTGCTCCACGTCTCCCAGATTTCGGACGAATACCTCGCGTTCGACGAGGAGGGCCAAGCGCTCGCCTCCCGCGAGTCCAACCGCACGCTTGGCGTCGGCGACTCCGTTCGCACGCGTATCGTCACCAAGAGCATCGACGAACGCAACCCGCGTGAGAGCAAGATCGGTCTCACGGCGAAGCAGGTCGGCCTCGGTAAACACGGCTGGCTGAAAGAAGACCGTCAGAAGCGCCACGCGACGACGGAGAGCGAATAACGATGGCGAGTAATCGCCTCGCCTGCCGTGACTGCCACGCCGTCGTGGAGCCGGACGAGGAGATCTGTCCCGTCTGTAACTCCACCAGCCTCACCGAGGACTGGAGCGGCTACGTCTCCATCGCCCACCCCGAGGAGAGCGAAATCGGGCGGGAGATGGAAGTCACGGAGCCGGGAAGCTACGCGCTGAAAGTCAGATAGAGACGTGTCAGAAACAGTCGTCTCGCTTCCCCGCGCGTTGCGTGGAGAACTAAAGGAACCGCTCGGACCGATTTTCACCGACGCGGAGACGCTTCTCGAATCTGCCGAGCGACCGCTAGTCGCCGTCGGAGACGTTGTCACGTATCACCTCGAATCGGCTGGCGTCACGCCGGACGTCGCGCTCGTGGATGGGATCACCAAACGCGACGCCGTCGACCCCGAAATCCGGGACGCCGTCAGCGACGACGCGCGACGCGTTCCGGTGGAGAACCCGGCCGGCGTCCTCACGGACGACCTCCTTACGGCGCTCGCCGACGCGATCGAGGCGGACGCATCGACCGTTCTCGTCGTGGACGGGGAGGAGGACCTCGCCGCGCTTCCGGCGGTGCTCGCCGTGCCGGTCGGTGGAAGCGTCGTCTACGGACAGCCGAACGAAGGGATGGTTCTCACGAGCGTCACGTCCGACCTACAAACCGACGTTGCCGACCTGTTGGCGCGCATGGACGGCGACGTCGAGCGGTTGTTCTCGCTCGTCGGTTACGCTGACCGCCGCTAACAGGAGGTGAAACAGTTTATTAGGCTGGTTTCACAATTGTATCACGATGCGGAGAAGTGGAACCGACGAGACGCGTGCGCTGGAGTTCGAGCGAACGCTCCAGCGGTTGAAACGGGAGGGGTGTAACCTCCTACTCGTCGGTTCCGTTCCGGATTCCGTGCTCTCAGCGGCAAGCCGAAAGCTGTTCGGCGACCCCGAAGAGCGTCGATTTCGCGTTGCCGTTCTCTCGGGAACGCCACGGACGGTGGTGTACGAACGATTGCCGACGACGGCGTTGGACGAGACCGCCACCGTCATCTCACACGAAGGCGTGTCGATACCACCCCACATTTCCGCGCCGGTCGTCGATGTCGATTCGGGGATTCGGGAGCTCACGAGTTCTATTTCGGAGACGATAACGTCGTTCGAGGGGTCGAAGAACTTTCAACCGGGCGAACTCCGACTCGGCCTTGACTCGCTCGGGTCGATGTTGACCCGGTACGATCCGACGCTCGTTCGGCAGTTCCTCGGCATCGTCGGTGGGCAAGTCCGCGGCGCGAACGGGATGGGTCACTACGTCCTGCCGCGACCGTACGACCACGAACTCGTGACGGCCCTCGAACCGCTGTTCGACGGCGTCATCGAATATCGCGTCGAGAATGGACGGGAGGAGCGGTGGCATTTTACCCATCACGACCTCCGTTCGCCGTGGCTTCCACTGTAATCGCGTTCCAGTGGAATCGCCCACTTCGAAATCCTTTTACACGCTTCGGGGAGAAGAACACTATAACTGAGTGTTACACATGGAAGTCGAAATCCTCTCACAGGAGCAAAATCCAATGCTCCACCGGACTGAAGTGCGGTTCCAGATCGTTCACGACGAGGCAACGCCCTCGCGCCTCTCGGTGCGCGACAGCCTCGCGGCGAAACTCGACAAGAACGCGGACGAAGTCGTCGTTCACGAGATGAACACGAAGTTCGGCATGCGAAAGACCGTCGGCTACGCGAAGGTCTACGACAGCTCCGAACACGCCCGTGACGTCGAGCAGGAGTACATGCTCGAACGAAACAAGATCACGGCCGACTCCGAAGGCGAGGCGGAACCGGAAGCCGAGGAGGCTGAATAATGGCGCGAAACGAACTCTACAACGACGACGGCACGACCGAGCGCGAGCAGTGCCCGCGCTGTGGCGACACGTTCCTCGCGGACCACGGCGACCGGCTTCACTGCGGCAAGTGCAGCTACACCGAGTGGAAGTAAATGCGAATCCTCGGCGTTGAGGGTACCGCGTGGGCGGCCAGCGCGTCCGTCTACGATTCGAACACCGATTCTGTTTTTATCGAAACCGACGCCTACCAACCGGAGAGCGGCGGCATTCATCCGCGCGAAGCCGCCGAGCACATGGGCGAGGCGATCCCGCGCGTCATCGAAACGGCACTCTCCGAGGCTGACGGTGATATCGATGGCATCGCCTTCTCGCGCGGCCCGGGCCTCGGCCCGTGTCTGCGTATCGTCGGGACGGCGGCCCGTGCGGTCTCACAGACGTTGGACGTGCCGCTGGTCGGCGTGAATCACATGGTCGCCCACCTCGAAATCGGGCGACAACGATCCGGGTTCGACTCGCCCGTCTGTCTGAATGCGAGCGGTGCCAACGCCCACGTGCTGGGCTACCGAAACGGCCGGTACCGCGTCCTCGGGGAAACGATGGACACGGGCGTCGGCAACGCCATCGACAAGTTCACGCGCCACGTCGGGTGGTCACACCCCGGCGGGCCGAAAGTCGAGCAGGCCGCCGCGGACGGCGAGTACATCGACATGCCGTACGTCGTGAAGGGAATGGATTTCTCGTTTTCCGGAATCATGAGCGCGGCGAAGCAGGCCGTCGACGACGGTCACGAGATTCCGGACGTCTGTTTTTCCATGCAGGAGAACATCTTCGCCATGCTGACCGAGGTGGCCGAGCGCGCCCTCTCGCTGACCGGCCGGGACGAACTCGTCCTCGGCGGCGGTGTCGGAAACAACGCTCGACTGCGCGAGATGCTCGCCGAGATGTGCGAGCAGCGCGGGGCGAAGTTCTACGCGCCGGAACCGCGCTTTTTGAGCGACAACGCCGGAATGATCGCGGTGCTCGGCGCGGAGATGGTCGCGGCGGGGGACACGATTCCGGTGGCCGAATCCGCGGTAAACTCGAACTTCCGCCCGGATCAAGTCGCCGTGTCGTGGCGCGGGACGGAAGCCCCCGACGTGCTTCGGCACCCCGACGAGCGCGAGGTTCGCGGCGCGGAAGCGACGGTTGACATCGGGCCCGAGCGCGTCGAAAAGCGCCGGACGCCCAAATCCTACCGCCATCCCGAACTCGACGCGACGCTTCGCAAGGAGCGCACGACGCTCGAAGCGCGCCTGACGAGCGATGCCCGACGCGCTGGCGTCCCGACGCCGGTCGTCTACGACATTGACCTCGCCGAATTTTCCATCGAGTTCGAACACGTCGGCGAGGCGGATTTGCGCGACGAACTCACCGCCGACCGCGTGCGGGACGTGGGCCGTCACCTCGGCACGCTCCACCGCGAGGGTATCGTTCACGGCGACCCGACGACGCGGAACTTCCGGTGTTCGGCCGACCGAACCTACGCCATCGACTTCGGACTGGGCTACTACTCGGACGACGTGGAGGACTACGCGATGGATCTGCACGTCTTCAGCCAGAGCCTCGCCGGAACCGCCGACGACGCGGAGGACCTCCAGCGCGAGTTCGAATCAGCCTACGAGGAGACCGGCGACGACCTCGTTCTCGACCAACTCCGTGAGATCGAAGGCCGCGGCCGGTATCAGTGAGAACGAACTCGTTTTTGAATCCGCTTCTTCGTCCGTACCGACTCCCGAACAACCTCCGAAACGGACCCGCCGTCGCCTTGCAATCCGATGCCCCAAACGCTATAATAGGTGCGGACAATGTCTATCACATGTCCGACAAAGAAACGTCAGGAACGCTCTTCGGTGTCCCGTACAACTTCGAACGCCCCAGCGTCGGGCGAATGCTCTCGGCGTACTGGAAGCCCGGCGAGGGGATGCTCGTCGAGAAACCGTTCGGCGTCGGCTACACGCTCAACCTCGCCAACTGGCGCTCGTGGGTCATCCTCGCCGTCGCCGGCCTGATGTTCTACTTGGAGAGCGAGAAGGAAGGCAAGTCCGAAGCCGAGAACGAACCCGTCGAAGTCATCGTCGACGACGACTGATTCGACGCTTCTTTTTCCCCGCACATCCCTCTCTCGCGTATGATTCGATTCGTCACCGGCAACGAGGGAAAGGTGCGGGAGGCACGCGAGTATCTGGACGACGAGGTTCGCCAGATCGACTACGACTACACGGAAGTCCAGAGCGACGACCTCGCCGAAATCGCGCTCCACGGCGCGCGCGAGGCGTTCGAGGAGACGGGCGACGACGACCCGATAATCGTGGACGACGCGGGACTGTTCATCGATTCTGTCGGCGGGTTTCCGGGACCGTACTCGGCCTACGTTGAGGACACACTCGGCATCGAGCGCGTGTGGCAGCTCGCGGAGCGGGAGGAGAATCGCCGCGCACACTTCCGCTGTGTCGTCGCGTACTACGACGGCGAGAACGCCGAGACGTTCTCCGGCGCGGTTCCGGGCACGCTCGTCGCGCCCCGCGGTGACGGCGGATTCGGCTACGACCCTATCTTCGAACACGAAGGGAAGACACTCGCGGAGATGAGCACCGAGGAGAAAAACGCCATCTCACACCGCGGCCGCGCGCTAGCGAAGTTCGCGGACTGGTTGGCTGAGAAGTAGCGAGGGTCGGTTCCGACGTTTGCGGTTACCCCCGCAAATCGTGGTCCGGTCCCGGGTACTCCCCGCCGACCACCACGTCGTACAGACTCTCGGGGTCGAACAGGGTCACGAACCCGTCGGGGCGCTTCACGCTGACTGAAATCCGGCCCTGAAGCGCACTTGCCGTTTCCGCGCTCCGCAGGGAGTCGTCGTAGGAGAGGATGTGGGCCGCGTTGCCCGCGTGCGCGCTGGCGAGGGCAGGGTGGTCGCCGGGGGTCTGTTCGACGTCGATTCGCAGGTCTTCGATCCTTTCTCGCCACTCGTTCGCCAACTCGTCGTCGGCCAGTTCGCGGATGACTTCCTCGGCATCGTCGAGTAGTTCGTCGCTGGCGACGAGTTCGACCCACGAGTGTGCACGGACGATGTCCATCGTCTCGCGGGCACCGCCGCCGACGAGCACGTCCGCCACCAACACGTCGGCATCGACGGCGAGGCGGGCGGGATTTGGGTCACTCATCGCGTCGCTCCGCGAGCGTCTTCCGAATCGTCTCGATGTCCGTTTCGAATCGCGCCGCTCGGTCGAACAGGTCGCGCCACGTCATGGTTCGACGTGTGTGGCCGAACGGGAAAACTGGTATGGATGAACGGGTGAGGGAATTCCGATTTTGAGAGTATTGCGGACACCTGACATCGAGAGCCGTGTTTTCGTACCGCAACCATATCAAATAGCAGAAGTGTTTTAACACATCCACAACATGATAGTATCATGGTACGAAACGTATCAGCGTATACCCTCCTCGCACCGTTACTGGTGTTGATGGTGCTAATCGCCCCTGTTGCGGCGATTTCACCGGTGACTGCACCGCATGCCGCCCAACAGCAAACGCTCACGACGGCCGACCCCGCCGATTCCGTCTACGTGATGGACAACGGCGATGCGGTCCTCGCGTACAACGACACGAACACGGACAACAGCAGCCTCGAATTCGGGGCGAACGTGACGAAGGGTCTCGTCCACGTCCTCGCCACGGACGAAACCGAATCGGACATGGACGCGGCGATGTCGCTCGTGATGACACCCGATGGATACACCGGAAACGGGTCGCTCACCGCCGACAGTCCGGATTCGCTTTCGAACCTCGACCTCGACGTGAATAGCGTCCAGAACGGGGAGAAGGCAAACGCCGACGTGACGCTGGACGCCGCCTTCGACAGCGAGTCCTCGATGTCCACTGCCGGTTCCGTCCACACCGACGGCAGTATGACGGTCACCGGCGACTCGTTCCGAACGAACGGAACGGGATCGA
>NZ_JBAWAC010000541.1:0-1733 GCF_049589095.1 Haladaptatus sp.
CTCCAGCACACCCAACTGCCGAAACTGGCGATGGCTGGACTCGTCCAGTACGACGAGGAACGCGGTCTCATCGACAAGGGGATTCACGCCGACCAAGCCGACGCCTACCTCGACATCGCCGTCGCGCGGGATGACGCGGTGCCGACGCCGGAATAATGCTATTTTGCGGGTGACAGAGTCGATTCAGCCCTAGTAACTACTGGTGCTACTGATTCACTTTTGACTGATCATCCGTCGGAGAGCCTCTCGGCATTACGTAGAATTTCGCCCTTCGATTTCGGCCCCAATCGGAGAGTGGCAACCGAATCTCGGAGAATTGTTCTCATCTCCATTCGGGAGATATCAAGTCGGTCCGCCGCCTGCCCGAGGGTCAATTCTTCGAGGGCGTAGCGCCCGATGACGGTTGCGAGTTCGTCATCGTCGTCCGTGGCTCGTTTGGGGACCATATCGTTGTCCGCTGTTTTTGCACACGAACGGATTAAGTTGTTCCCTACAATCACTTTTATTCATTTTTTCACATCCCGCTCTCGGAGTAGGAGGGCTTTTTAGCCTCCCCTCCGGAGAGTTTTACATGCTCGATTACGTGGAATTGGAGGCCGACCTCGGACAGGAAGAGCGGATGGTTCGGGACACCGCCCGCGAGTTCGTGGAGGAGCACGTCAAACCGGACATCGGCGATCACTTCGAGGCGGGAACGTTCCCGGAGGAGATCATCCCCGAGATGGGTGAACTCGGCTTCTACGCGCCGAACCTCGACGGCTACGGCCTGCCGAACCTGAGCGAGACGGCCTACGGCTTGCTGATGCAGGAACTCGAAGCCTGTGACTCCGGCCTGCGCTCGATGGTGAGCGTACAAGGCGCGCTCGTGATGTACCCCATCCACGCCTACGGGTCCGAGGAGCAGAAGGACCGTTGGTTGCCCGACCTCGGCGAGGGGAAGGCGGTCGGTTGTTTCGGGCTGACGGAACCCGAACACGGGTCGAACCCGTCTGGAATGGAAACCTACGCGGAAAAGGAGGGCGACGAGTACGTCCTCAACGGCTCGAAGACGTGGATCACCAACTCCCCGATTTCGGACGTTGCGGTCGTCTGGGCGCGTGACCGCTCGGCCGAGGACTCGCCGGTTCGCGGCTTCCTCGTGGAGACCGACCGCGACGGCGTGACGACGAACAAGATCGACGACAAACTCTCGCTCCGTGCGTCCATCACGGGCGAAATCAGCCTCCAGAACGTCACGATTCCCGAGGATTCCGTCCTGCCCGGCGTCACCGGGATGAAGGGACCGCTCTCCTGTCTCACGCAGGCCCGCTACGGCATCGCGTGGGGGGCGATCGGCGCGGCCCGCGACTGCTTCGAAACGGCCCGCGACTACGCCACGGAACGCGACCAATTCGGCGGCCCCATCGCCCGGTTCCAACTCCAGCAGCAGAAACTGGCCGAGATGGCGACCCAAATCACGACGTCGCAACTGCTGGCCCACCGCCTCGCCGAGTTGAAAGAGCGCGGCGACCTCCGCCCGCAACACGTCTCGATGGCCAAGCGCAACAACGTCCGGATGGCCCGCGACCAGGCCCGCGTCGCCCGCGAGATGCTTGGCGGAAACGGCATCACCACGGACTACCCGCCGATGCGCCACATGGCGAACATGGAAACGGTGTACACCTACGAGGGCACCCACGACATTCACACGCTGGTTCTGGGGCAGGATTTGACTGGAATTCCAGCCTTCGAGT
>NZ_JBAWAC010000542.1:0-7372 GCF_049589095.1 Haladaptatus sp.
TTGATAACATGGGTGTCAACCGACGAGACTTTCTCAAAATGACGACCGCGGCCGGTGCTGGTGGTATGGCTGCGCTCGCCGGTTGTAGCGGGTCGAAAAGCGACGGAAGTGGTGGCGGGTCCGATAATGCGGGGGACAAATTACCGACGTACTCGTACCTCAACAACCCCGCGAACTACAACCCAGCACGCCACGATGCCATCAACCTGGTCGGCGACCAACTCAAAAAGGTGGGGCTGAACACGAACGTGCAGGTGTTCGAATGGGGGACGCTGTACACGAAGATCACGGAGGAGTTCAACTACTCCTTTGCGACGTGGTCGCGTGGTCTCGGAATCGACCCCGGTCGCCGGATGCCGGAGCAGTTCCACTCGTCGAACACGGGGAAGGGCCAGGGTAACTTCACCGGCTACACCAACAAGGACCTCGACCCGAAGCTGATGAAACAGCTTCAGATCAAGGACGAACAGAAGCGTATCGACATGCTGTTCGACATCCAGAAGACCCTCAACGAGGACGTCCCGATGCATCCCATCGTCCAGATGCCGAACATCGTGGCGTACAACTCGGACCAAGTCAGCGGCTGGACCGATCACATCGCCGGATACTTCCACTTCGAACCGATGACGAGCGTCGAGGTGAACAACAGCAAGAAGGAACTGCGCGGGTCGTGGGCCGAGACCCTGGGCACCTTGAGCGTCCTCGGATACAACAACGAGACGAAACTCATCCACCAGTTCGAGATGCTGTACGACAAACTCGTGCGTATCAACTCGAAACTGGAAGCCGACCCGGAACTCAGTCTGGCGACCGAGTGGGAACGTCCGGATACCAAGACGGTGAAGTACAAGATTCGGAAGGGGCACAAATGGCACGACGGGAAGAGCCTGACCCCGGACGACGTGAAGTTCACGCTCGACTACATCAAGAAACACGAAATCCCGCTCTACGCCACGCAGTGGGAGATGTACGACACGGTTTCGGTCGATGGGCAGTGGGTGACGGTGAAGTTCAAGGACCCGGTCGGCCCGGTCCACAAACTGTTCTCCAACCAGATTCCCATCATTCCGAAGCACAAGTGGGAGAGTCGGAGCAAACCGGCCAAAGCGACCATCAAGGAGCCGATCGGAAGCGGGCCGCTCCAGTTCGACTACTGGGACAAGGGGAGCGAACTGAGCCTGAAGAAGTTCGACGCCCACTGGCACCCGGTCAAATTCAACCGCCGTATCTGGCGTATCATCCCGGAGAGTTCGACCGTCTGGTCGCTGCTGAAGAAAGGGACGCTGAACTACCTGCCGTACACCCGCATCGGCAAACAGCTCAACGACAATCAGGACAAATCGAACATCGGCGTGAAATCCGCCCCCGGCGACGGATGGTGGCACTTCAGCCAGAACACGCGAAAGAAGGGGCTCGACGACAAGGCCGTCCGACAGGCCGCCGTCAACGCGATTCCGAAGAAGGCCATCAACCAGCAGATACTCTACGGTTTCGCGACGGAAGGGTGGAACCTCGTCGGGGAATCCTTCGGCAAGTTCAGCAACCCGGACGTGAAGAAATACCAACCGGCGGACGGCGTGAAAGCAGGAAAGAAGACCCTCAAAGACGCTGGCTACGTCTTCGATGGGGACGGGATGGCCCACTTCCCGAAATCGAAGTCGGAGTAACCGACGACACGACAGCCACAACACTTCACATAAATGGGAAAATTAGACTTCTTCATCAGACGCACGGTGCAGTTGGGGATAACGCTCTGGGCAGTCGCAACCGCGCTGTTCCTCCTGTTTCGACTCATGCCGGGCGACCCGACATCGTACATCATCTCGCCTGGGATGACGCCGGAGGTGAGACGGCGACTCATCCAGAGTTACGGGTTGAACGACCCGATGTGGATGCAGTACGTTCGATACATCCAGAACCTCGCCACGCTCAACCTCGGTCGTTCGTTCAAGACGCACGAGCGCGTCGTGAACATGCTCGTCACGTATCTCCCGAACACGCTCATCCTGATGCTGACCGCCTTCGTCGTGGCGTACATCATCGGCATCTCGCTGGGAGTGCTCACCGGTTGGTATCGTGGAAGCCGTTTCGAGAAGACGACGGTCGTCACCGCGCTCATCGGACGGAGCGTTCCCAGTTTCTGGATGGGTATCCTCGTCCTCTGGATATTCGGCGCCAAGTTGGGCGTCATCCCCATGAGCGGAATGACGAGTTTCGGGTCCGGACCCAAGCACTTCTGGGCGATGGTGTTCTCGCTCGACTTCCTCAAGCACATGGTCGCACCGGTCCTCGTGCTCGCGTTCTACTACATGGGTTACCCGCTGCTCATCATGCGCAACAGCATGCTGGAGACGCTCTCGGAGGACTTCATCGACCTCTGCCGTGCGAAGGGGTTGACGGAGCGCAAGATAATGTTCAACCACGCCGCCCGAAACGCCCTGCTTCCCGTCCTGACCGCGGCCGCCATCGCCATCGGCTACGCGGTCGGCGGCAGCGTCCTCATCGAGACGGTGTTCGGGTGGCCGGGCATCGGACGCGAGATGATCCGGGCCGTGCTCCGACGTGACTACCCGGTCGCACAGGGGACGTTCCTCGTCCTCGCACTCTCGGTCATCGTGATGAACTTCGTCGCCGACCTGCTGTACGGCGTTCTCGACCCACGGGTGACCTATGACTGAAGCGATGAACCAAGAGCGGGAGGCGTCGATATTCGCGGATATCGACGAGGAGAGCGAGGAGCAGTTCAGCGCGTGGCAGCGCAATCTCCGCCTCTGGAAGCGGACGATAACCGAGCAGTTCGACATGCTCACCGACGACCCGTTGGTCGTCGTCGCGATGTGTATCCTGGCGTTCTTCGCGCTCGTCGCCGTCTTCGCGCCGTACATCGCGCCGTACGGGCCGAAGGACCGACTGATGACGAACGCGCTGTTCGCCAAGTGGATCAAACCGTCGTTCCTCGGCGGTCAGGGCGGCTACATCCTCGGCACGACCGCGCAGGGGTACGACATCTTCAGCCAACTGGTGTACGGGGCACGCCCCGCCATCATGGTCGGTCTGGTGGCCGCCGTGATGACGGTCGGTCTCGGAACGCTCGTCGGACTGGTCAGCGGCTACTACGGCGGCCGCGTCGACGACCTCCTCATGCGCCTCGTGGACTTCGTCTACGGGCTACCGCTCCTCCCGACGGTCATCGTCCTCGTGACGGTGCTCGGGCCGGGGTTGGAGAACATCGTCCTCGCGTTCGTGCTCCTGCAGTGGCGCACGTCCGCCCGCGTCATCCGCGCGCTCGTCCTCTCGCTCCGCGAACGCTCGTTCGTCAAGGCGGCGAAGGTCTCCGGCGCGAGCAACTGGCGCATCATCTCGCGACACATCGCGCCGAACGTCCTTCCGATGGCGTTCCTGTACGGTGCCTTCGCCATCGCGTGGGCCATCCTCACCGAGGCCGGAGTGTCGTTTTTGGGACTCGGCGATCCGAACAGCGTCTCGTGGGGCATGATGCTCCAGAGCGCCCGCGTCTACAGCGCCATGACCGAAGGGACGTGGTGGTGGTTCGTGCCGCCGGGAGTCTGTATCGCCCTCGTGGTCATCAGCGGCTTCCTCATCGGCCGCGGCTACGAAGAAATCGTCAATCCGGAACTACAGGTGGAAGGATGAACGTATTCGAACGATTCACGCTCGCACGACTCGCGCTTGAACGGTTCATGCACGCACGATTCACACACCCAAAATTCATGTACGCGGACGAAACGGAGGCCCGCTGAATGGCACTGCTCGAAGTCGAAGACCTCGAAGTCTACTACGACAGCGCGGACGGTCCCGTTAAAGCCGTCGACGGCGTCAGTTTCGAGATCGAAGCCGGTGAGACCGTCGGCATCGTCGGCGAATCCGGCTGTGGGAAATCGACGCTCGCAAAGGCGCTCATCGGAATCCTTCCGAAGAACGGCTACATCAACAGCGGGAAGATCCTGTTCAAGGGCGAGGACTTGACCGACATGCCTGAAAAGCGACGTCGGGAACTCCGCTGGGACGAGA
Source organism: Haladaptatus sp. (assembly GCF_049589095.1). Lineage (NCBI taxonomy): Archaea > Methanobacteriati > Methanobacteriota > Halobacteria > Halobacteriales > Haladaptataceae > Haladaptatus > Haladaptatus sp. The sequence continues at coordinate 4,033 of NZ_JBAWAC010000542.1, forward strand.
TTTCGCTCATCGCCCAGTCGGCGATGAACGCGCTCGACCCCGTCTACACCATCCGCGAGCAGATTCTGGAGGCCATCGACGCCCACTACCCGAAGATGGGACGGACCGAGGCCCAGGAGATAATCGACGAATCGTTCGACATCGTCGGATTGGACCGCGAACGCCAGACCGACTACCCGCATCAGTTCTCGGGCGGGATGCGCCAGCGGGCGATGATCGCCATGTCGCTCGTGCTCCAACCGTCGCTCATCCTCGCGGACGAACCGACGACGGCGCTCGACGTGATAATGCAGGACCAGATTCTCAAGCGAATCAACGGGATTCAGCGCGAGAGCGACACTGCCATGATGGTCATCACGCACGACGTGGCCGTCGTCGCCGAGACCTGCGATCGCGTCGTCGTCATGTACGCGGGCGAACTCGCGGAGGAAGGTCCCGCCGAGTTCATCTTCGGCGAACCGTATCACCCGTACACGCTCGGACTGAAGAGCGCGTTTCCGGACATTCGGCTGTCGGAACAGGACCTCGTGAGCATCGGCGGCCATCCGCCGGATTTGAGCAACCCACCGAGCGGTTGTCGGTTCGCGGAGCGCTGTCCGCTGGCGACCGAAATCTGCACCCAGCAGGAACCGCCGATGGTCGAACACGGCGAACTACGGTCGTTCTGTCACCACACCGACCGCATCGACTCGGAACTGCGTTCCGTCGCCAGCAGCGCACGGACGTGGCAGAACGACGCGTCGATGGAGGCGGGCGATGACTGACACCGAGCAGGAGACGCTCGTTCGCGTCGAGGGGCTCGAAAAGGAATTCCCGGTCGGGAGCGGTCTCGTGACGGACCTACTGAACTCCATCCGCGGCGAAGAGGGCGATGCGGTGCACGCCATCGACGGCATCGATTTCGACCTCCGCGAGGGCGAGACGTTCGGCATCGCGGGCGAATCCGGCTGTGGCAAGACCACGACCGGGATGTGCCTGACGAAGCTGTACGAACCGACGGGCGGCAGTATCTACTACGACGGCGAGGACATCGCGGACAAGAGTGGGTCGGACCTCACGAACTTCCGGCAGAACGCCCAGATGATCTTTCAGGACCCGTTCGAGAGCCTGAATCCGCGCATGACGGTGTACGACACGGTGGTCGAACCGCTCCGGATTCACGATATCCCGAACCAGCGCGCGCGGGTCCGTCGGGCACTCGAATTCGCGGAACTGGAACCCGCCGAATCGTTCTTCGACCGCTACCCGCACGAACTGTCCGGCGGGCAACGGCAACGTCTCGCCATCGCTCGGGCGTTGGTCATCGACCCGGAGTTCATCGTCGCGGACGAACCGGTGTCGATGCTTGACGTGAGCCTGCGGGCGGGCGTGCTCTCCCTGCTGGAGCGCATGACCGACGAGTTCGGTCTCTCCGTGGTGTACATCAGCCACGACCTCTCGCTCCTGCGCCACATGTGCGACCGACTCGCCATCATGTACATGGGGAAAATCGTCGAGCAGGGTCCCACCGAGGAGATAATCACGAACCCAAAACACCCCTACACGCGGGCGCTCATCGACGCCGTCCCGGTTCCCGACCCCACGGCAGGCAGAGAGCGCGTCGAACTGCAGGGAGAGGTCGGCGACGCCATCAACGTCCCGTCCGGTTGCCGGTTCAAGAACCGTTGTGAGAAGTACATCGGCGGCGTTTGCGATGCGGTGCAACCACCGCTCGAACGGAAATCCGACGTCGAGGACGAACGTGAAGTCGCGTGCCACCTCTACGAGAGCGCGGAGGGCTTCGACCCGTACGCGGGGATAGAGGACGAGCGCGAGGACGCTGCCGAACCGGTGGAGTCGTCCGCCGACTGATTCAGGTCTCTTTTCCACACTGTCCCGGCCGAAGCGTACAGTACGGCGGCCGTCGTGGGCTGAACGGTCGGGGAACCGACGTGATTCAGCATGTCCGAGGATGGGGAACGGGAGAAATCGGAATCGAACGACGGACGACACGAGCGCCAGTTTCGTTTCGGCGGGTTGACGGTCGAACTCTCCGGGGTGTCAGCCGACATCGAGGAGGCGAGGGTCGGGCTGGAACCGATAGAACTGGATTCCTCGACTGCCGAATCAGGGGATGGGAGTTCGGAACGGGACGAGCGGCGGAACCGGCGCTCGACCGACCGGTCGAACGCGGGATACGGCGCGCGACTGGGAGCGTTTCTCGGCCGCGAAATCGGGTTGTTCCTCGGGCGAATCCTCGACCGCGGCGTGCGTGTACTGTGGAATCGGATCCGAGCGCGTCGAGGGAAGAACGGCACGGAAGGGAGGTCAGCCGAAATGGAGGGGCCGACGGACGACTCGACGGAGTTCGACGGCGAACTGCTCGCTCGGCTCGCACGCGTGACGAACCGCGACGGGATGGAATAACTACTGGCGGCGCTTTCGCCGGTTTTCCTCCGCCTCGGCTTCGAACCGCTCGGCGCGAATCTGGTCGGTTCGTTTCCGTCGCCACTCCCAGATTCCGGCCCCGATGACGACGATTCCTACCGCTGCACCCTGTACGGGAGACCCTTGAATCCAGAGGAACACGAAGACGACGACCGCGAAGAGTATCGAGATACCGAGGGTTATCTTCGCCCACCCGCGCTGTGGCCCTCGGAAACGGCGCATACTCCCTCCGTCGGATGGGAGGGACGTGAACGTTACGGGAACCGAGCGAAGAACTGGGAACGACGAACGGCGAAGGGAGCTACCGCGGACGGCGAATCTCGTCCCGAGTCGGGAACTCCCGCTCCAGCGCGGACAACAGAACGTCCGCCGTTTCGTCCGCGTCCTGCATGGAGATGGTTTCGACCGGGGAGTGGGTGTAGCGGCAGGGAACCGCGATTGCGCCGGCGTGGCGGCCGCCGCGGACCTGTTGGAGTTCGGTCGCGTCGGTCGTGCCGGTCAGCATCACGTCGTTTTGCACGTCCACGTCGACCGCGTCCGCCGCCTCGCAGAGCCACGTTCTCGTCTGGCGGTCCACGATGACGCCGCCGAAGAAGTACTCGGAGGACCCGTCCCCGAACTCGACGACTGGACCGCCGTCCAGCGTCGCCTCCGCGCCGTCCGTTCGCCCGGCGGGGTAGTCGTCAACCGGGAAGATTTCGAGCGCGATGCCGACGTCCGGGTCGAGGTTGTAGCCCGCCGTTCTCGCGCCGCGGAGGCCGACTTCCTCCTGCACCGTGGCGACGTAGTGAACCGTCGCGTCCACGTCCGCCTCGCGGGCGAGGGCGAGCAGGATGGCGAGCGCTATCCTGTCGTCCAGTGCCCGCCCGGCGACGCGGTCGTTTACGAGGCGGGAGACGCCGCCGTTCCACGA
>NZ_JBAWAC010000543.1:0-8082 GCF_049589095.1 Haladaptatus sp.
GGGGTGGACGACGCCGTGGCCGCGCTCGACTGGGTGGCAGAACACGCGGCGACGTTCGGCGGCGACCCGACCCGCCTCGGCGTCGCGGGAACGAGCGCGGGTGGCAACCTCGCGGCCGTCGTCGCCCTGCACGCCCGCGAGTTCGACGGGCCGACGCTCTCGCATCAGAGCCTCCTCTATCCCATCACGAACCACGCCTTCGACACCGATTCCTACGACGAGAACGAGGACGGCCCGCTGCTGACCCGCGCGGACATGGAGTGGTTCTGGAACCACTACCTCCGCAGTCCGGTCGACGGCAGGAACCCGTTCGCGTCGCCACTTCTGGCGGAGGATCTTTCGGGTCTCCCGCCCGCAACGGTCGTGACAGCGGGTCACGACCCGCTCCGTGACGAGGGAATCGCCTACGCCGAGCGGCTCGACGACGCCGGAGTGGAGGTCGAACACGACCACTATCCGGGAATGACGCACGGATTCCTGAGCCTCACCGGCGACGTGACGACGGCCGACGGGGCGATGGATTCGGTCGCCGAATCGCTCTGCACGATGTGACGAACTGCGATGTGGTGGCTGTGGACGTGACGCCGTGGCTCGACGTCACATCGAGAAGGCGATGGGAAGCGACGGCTGGAGGAGCAAAGCACCGAACGAATATTGCCGAGATACGGTCCGAAGAACGGTGAGCGTCGTAGATCCGCCACAACGTTTAGGCGAATCCCAACCGAGCACGACGTGGGGGGAACCATGTCCGAGACGATAACGTTAGAAACGGCGAAGCAGTTGATAGACGCCGCTGAACGAAAGGCCGAGGAAATCGGCGTTCCGTCGGTTATCACGGTCGCCAATCCGGACGGCAACATGATCGCACAACATCGGATGGACGACGCGTGGCTCGCCAGCGTGAATATCTCGCGGAACAAGGCGTACACGTCCGCCGCGCTCGAAATGCCGACCCACGAACTCGCCGAACCGTCACAACCGGGGAACTCGTTGTACGGACTCCAGACCACTGACGACAGCCGGATCGTCATCTTCGGCGGGGGCTTCCCGCTCGAACGGAACGGCGAAATCGTCGGCACGATCGCGTCGAGCGGCGGCCAAGTGGACGAGGACATGACCGTCGCGCGTGCCGGTATCGACCAGTTCCAGACGCTGACTCACTAGCCGTGCACTCCATACGGCAACCGGCGTACACCGGGGAAAATCGCTGTCTTCCCTGTACCGCAGTCAACCTCTTTATCGCAGTAGTCATCAGCCTGCTACTGGCGAGCCTCTCGATTTTCGTCGGCGCGGCGACGTTCGTCGTCTCCCTCGGCCTCATCTACCTCCGCGGCTACCTCGTTCCCGGAACGCCGGAACTGACGGCGAACTACCTCCCGAGCGAGGCGCTACGACTGTTCGGCAAGGAACCGGAATCGACGGTCGCGGCGGACGAGTTCGAACGCCTCTCGTCGATGAACGTCGTCGTCCCGTGTGATGGGGGTTCGACCGACTCGACGTGTCTCGCGCCCGAGTTCCGGGATGCGTGGCAGCGGCGAATCGAATCGACCGATCCGGAGAGAATCGGACCACGGGACGTCGCGGACCTGCTCGGTGTTGCCGAGGGCGACGTGTCTTCCATCGGCGAGCGCGCGTTCGTCGTCTCCGGGGACCGCCTCGTTCACTGGCCGTCGTCGGCCGCGCTCGTCGCCGATGTGGCCGCAGGAGCCGAACTGAGCGCGCGAAGCGACCGGTCCGTCGAATGGGGCGAGATGGAACCGGACGCGCGTGAGGAGTCGCTCACGCGCTTACGGACGTTCCTGTCCGATTGTCCGACCTGTGGCGCGACGTTGACGCGGGACGAGCACCGCGTCTCGTCCTGCTGCCAACCGTCGAAAACGGTGTTCACGTCCACTTGTGAGGGCTGTGGCGCGCACATCGTGGAACTGGACGGGGCGAAGTGAGCCGACGGGTGGTATCGGCCGGGACTACATCGTCGTGGTCGTCGAACCGCCGCCCTTCACGACAATCTTGCCGTGTGCCTTCCTGTAGTTCTCCGCGAAGTACGCGGACAGCTTCTTCGACGCGGTGAACGTCACCGTCTGTGACGTCCCCTTCTTCAGCAGGAAGTCCGAGCGGGACAGCGCCGGGCCGTTCGGATAGTTCGTGGTGAGCACGAGGTTCGGTCGGTTCGCGGCCCGCGAGTACGAGGTCGTGTTCGTCCACTTGATGGCGTACCGTTGTCCCTGCTGCAGGTTCAGCGTGGGGTTGGTCTTGCCCTTGATGCCCGAGGACTGGCCCATCCATTTGCCGTCCTTGAACCCGAGTTGGAACGTCTTCGACGGACTGCCCTGCGTCGTTTGATTCGTGGTCGTCTGGGTGGTTCCATTGCCGCCCGTGCTGATGGCACCGCGCATCTCGACGGGATGAATCTCGCAATAGTACTCGTTGGTGTCCTTCTTCGGAGTGAACCGCACGGTTTGGGTCTGTCCCTGCACGTTCATCAGCGGCGAGCGGACGACGGTGCTCCCGTAGTCCGCCGTCTGTGGGTCCCCGTCCGCACTCATGGCGATGAAATTGTGGTCGAAGCCGTCGAGGTTGATCCAGATGACCTCGTAGGGCTGGCCCGCCTTCAGGTTCAACGTCGGGTTCAGTTTCCCCTTGATCGATTCCGGGGCGATGCCTTTCCACCCCGTGGACTGCCCGCCGAGTTTGATCTGTTTGGCGGGTTTCTTGGAGTTGCCGTCGTTCCCTGATTGCGTCGAAGTGCTGGTGGTGCTTTGGGACCCGCCGCTCCCGCCACCGTTTCCGCCGCCGGTGTTCACCTGACCCTTCATCGTCGTCGGGTGGACCGTACAGAGGTACGTCGCCATCTTCTTCGACGCGGTGAACGTGACCGACTGGGTCTTCCCGCGATTGTTCATTATCTTCGTCTTGACCAACTGCTTCCCGCTCTTGTCCCGGATGACGAAGTCGTGCGGTTGGCCGTCGAGGTTCTTCCACACGACGGTGTACTTCTTGCCCGGTTTGAGTTTCAGCGTCGGGTTCTTTTGCCCCTTGATCGAGTTCGGAGCCTGCCCCTGCCATCCGGCCACTTTTCCGCCGAGCCGAATCTTCGTGCCGCCGCCCTGTGCGAGGGTGCCGGTGAGACCGACGAGCGTCCCGCTCGCCGCGGTTCGTTTGAGGACGGTTCGACGTGAGACCGAGTTCGCTGTCCTGTCGCGGTGTTCGTTCATTGCTCTCGTGTCGTTCTCGTTGTTCTGCGTGGGTCGCATCCGACTCACTTCCCCTGTCCCTTCATGGCGAAGACGGCGACCGTGCTGCCACGGCGGCCGTGACGGAGCCACCCGCTCCCGCCGACTTGCACGGCGATGTACTGTTTGTTCGTTCCCGGGTCGTACCAGCTGCTCGGCGAGGAACAGATGGGCGCGCCCAACTGCATCTGCCACAGCCTGTCGCCCGACTTTCCGTCGTAGGCGACGAAGTTACCCTTCTGCGTGCCGAGGAACGTCAGCCCGCCCGCCGTCGTCATCGACCCGCCCCACAGGTAGCTGTCGTCCTCGATCCACTCCCGCCAGACGCGCTTGCCCGTCCGTGGGTTCACCGCGACGACGGCGCTCGTCTTGCCGTTCCAGCCGTCCGGTTCGTTCACGTCCGGCCAGTCGTGGAACGTCCCGCCGAAGTAGCCGCCACCGGGGCTGTACTCCTGGTGTTGCCACCAGATCTGTTGGGGCGTGTTCTGTTGTTTCATGTAGACGAGTCCCGTCTTCGGACTGTAGGATGGCGGCTGCCAGTCGTTGCCGCCCTGCGCGCCGGGCACGAACGAGATCCCTTGATCGCCGACGTGTGGTACCTCTTTGAACGTGTTCAAGTGCTGAACCGTCGGCTCGCTCCGCTTCAGTAGTTTGCCGTTCGTGGCATCGAGCGTCTGCACCCACCCCGTCTTGCCGGGGCTGACGACGATGTCCTTTTTCTTTCCGTCCACCTTCTGGTCCCGGATGAGGACCTTCGGCGACGAGGAGTCGTAGTCCCACGTGTCATGGGGGCTCTCCTGATAGTTCCACTTCGGCTTGCCGGAGTTGGCGTCGAGCGCCAACGTCCCGACGCTGAACCGGTTCGGTCCGGGTCGGACCGCGCCGTCGAAGTCCGGACCGGGGTTGCCGACCGGCGAGAAAATCACGTCGTTGTGCCGGTCGATGGTTCGGGACATCCACGTCGTCGTCGATCCCTGTTTCCAGCTATCCCCGACCCACTGGTCTTTCGGCCGCGTCTCCGTCTTCCACTTCTGTTTGCCGGATTTGGCGTCGAGCGCGGTAACGAACCCCCGGACGCCGTACTCGCCGCCCGCGCTGCCCGTGATGACCATGCCGTTGTACGGCGTCGGTGCCCACGTCGCGGAGTAGCCGTCCTGCCACTTGCCGGTGGACGTGTACCACTTCTGCTCGCCCGTGTATCGGTCGAGCGCGACGACCCCCGAATCGAGCGTCGTCATGAACAGGGTGTCGCCCAGAATCCCGAAGCCACGGTTGTTCGTGTCACAACAGAGGATGAGACCGTCCGGGTTCGCGTACGTGTAACTCCAGAGCACCTTGCCGGTTCGGGCGTTGATGGCCTTTCCGTGGTCCGGCCCGTTCGTCTGGTACATGATGGGCGGGTCGCCCGGCACGATGAGGGGGCTTCCCTCCATGCTGTCGGCGATGCCCGTCTCGACGAGATACTCCAACTCCAGGTTCTTCACGTTGTCCGGCGTGATGACGTTCGCCGAGGAGTAGCGCTGTTGTTCGTACCCACCGCCGTAGGTCAGCCAACTGGTTTGGTCGGTCGTCGTCTCGTTCAGCATCTCCTGCGTGACCGGTTTTTTGGGAATTTCGTCGACGGCGTACTGCTGCGTTATCGACTGGCTCGGCGTTCCCTGTAGCTTGTACCCCTCCTCGATTTCTTCGAGTTCGTGTTCGTTCGCCGCTTTCACGGCCTCGTCGTTCTCGATGTTCATCCTTCGACCTCCCACGAGTGCGGTGCACGCATCTCGTCGGTGATGCGGAACGCGTCGTTGGTCAAATCCTCCTGTCCGACGATCATCGCCGCCGTCCCGGCGGTCAGCGCGGCGGTCAACTGGCTGTCGGTCAACGAGCCATCAGTCACTCCCTGGGCGGCGGTGCCCAAGAGGTGGAACCCGCCGAGCATCGCCTTGATGTCCCACATCGCCGCGTCGAGAATGTCGTCGGTCAACAGGACCTCGTTCTGCCAGAGGTGCGTGTCCATGTCGTCCACCCACAACAGCGACCCCTCCGCCGCACGGTGGTGCAGCGGCGCGACGTGTTCGACGTCGAACTCGACACCCTCGGGGATGTCCTTCGTCGGCATCCAGAGCGCGAGTCGGCCGGTGTTGTTCACCACGTTCATGACGAGTGCTGTCTTCTCCCGTTCGCTGAACCCGAGGTCCGACAACGTGTTCGTCAGCAGTTCCGCACGAATCAACTCGTGTGCGACGTTCTCGATGTGATTCTCGGTGAACGCCGGAAGATGTGATTCGACGCTTTCGTAAAATCCGATGTCCACGAGGTGGTCGTTGATCGTCCACGCTGACGCGGCGAGTTCCCGATAGAGGCGCTCGTCTCGGGCGGGAATTCCCGCCGCCCGAACGTCCTCGATCCTCCCCATCCGTGTGGCGAGACCCGAGAGGCCGCCCGCCAACAGATCGGCGTCGAGTTCGCCGGTCACGTCCCCTCGAATCGCGTGTCCCATCGAGGACAGCTCTTCGGCCGAATCCCCGTGTAGCTTCCCGCGAAGTCCGTCGAGTGTGAGATCGCTCCCGACGGCAGCGGCGCTGGTCACCCCCAGTACTCGTAAGAACCGTCGCCGTTCCTCGTCGTCTATCTCCGGTGCGTAGTTGGTCATTTCGTTTTCTCCCCCATCCGGGACCTCTGTGTCAGTCCCACCCACACAAATCGACTTGGTTATTTGTTAATACTTGGATGAAAACCACAATAGTTGATATTAAGATCCGAACTCTGCCGTGGAATACCAACGCCAAAAACGGAGACCGTATCCCGAAAACCGGACTTCAACCGCGGGTGATGGGAAGGGATTCGTGAATCCTTTTTAAGGAATCGGGGAATCGTCCGCGCACGCCCGTTTCGTTCACGACCACTGGAAAACCATCGACCGATCGGGGTTGATTCGAAACGTCCGGTCATGATCTCGGTTCGATATAAAAAGGAAGTGGGAAATCTTTATCTGAATGTCCGTCGTCTGTCACTCTTCGCATGAAGGGGGAGAAAAACATGGGGCGGCGCCGAGCGCTGCAAGTCGCGGCGGCCGGAATGGGTCTCGACCTCGTGGGAACGGCACAGGGAAGTCGAGCGACACGGAAATCGAACGCCGTGGACGTCATGCTGAACTGGAACGCGAATTCGACACAGGCGGGCTACTTCGTCGCCAAGCGAAAGGGGTTCTACGACGAACAGGGCGTGACCGTGACGGAGTTCGTCCCCGGACAGGGCGGCACCTTCGCGGCCAAGCAGGTCGGGTTGGGACGCCAAGGGTTCGGGCTCAGTGACGCCGCATCGGTGCTCACCGCACGGAGCAAGGGACTGCCGGTGCGGTCATACGGAACCAGCCAACAACGGAGCGACGGCGTCGTTTACACCGTCGAGAAGGTGTTCGGTGGGAAACTCGAGAAGCCGAAACAGTTGCGGGGAACGACGCTCGCCGCGCCGAAGGACTCGCCGATGACGACGTTGACGAAAGCGGTGTTGAAACGAGCGGGCGTGCTCGACAGCGTGAACTTCCTCGGTGTCGCACCCGAACAGCAGACGCCGATGTTGCTGTCGGGGAACGCCGACGCCGCGATCGCCATCTTCGACTCGCCCACCGCGCTCAGGCGGAAGGGGTACGACGCGTCCGCGATCCGACTCGCGGACTACATGCCGACCGTCGGTCGGACGGTCATCTCGCGCCCGAAATTCGCCGAACGGAATCCGAAAACCGTCCGGGGCTTCCTGCGTGCGACCGCCAAGGGATGGGCGTGGACCGCCAACAACCCGAAGAGGGCGATGGACGTGATGGTCGATGCCAAGCCGAGTTTGGCACAGTCCCGGAAGATGGGCGTCTTCAAAATCAAGTACACGACGAACAACCTCGTCACGGGCGATAACGGACGATGGGGCTGGCAACGGCCGAAGTCGTGGAACACCGTCAGCAAAGCGCTGTTCCGGACGGGTGTCGTGCCGAAAACCGACGTTCGGGCGGCGTGGACGAACGACTACCTCGACGCGGAGTACGAGTACATCGAGTCGTACGAAGGGCACGTCGAGAGCGGCCGATAGCGGAATGGATTACACCCGGAGCGCCGACGGAGAAACGACTTCGAACGCGGGCACGGAATCCGAGTCGAACGCGAGCGGAGAATCCGAATCGAACGGGGGACGAACCCTCGGTCGTCTCCCGAACCGACTCGTCTCCATAGCGACGCTGTTGGGTAGCATCGCGCTCGTCGTACTCGTCTGGCGGTTCACCGTGGACGCGCTTTCGCTACCGACCGTCTTCCTCCCGTCACCGAGCGCAGTCTGGGTCACGTTTATCACTCACGCTGGGTCGATGTATCCGCAGATCGTCTACACCGGGACGGAAATCCTGTTGGGATGGCTGGTCGGCGTGACGGGCGGAATAACGCTCGCGGCGGTAATGGCGCTCTCCGGCCGACTTCGCGCCGTGCTGTACCCGACGGTTCTCGCGGTTCGTATCGTGCCGCTCGTCGTGTTCGCACCCCTCCTCGTCCTCGTCTTCGGCGCGACGCTCACCACTCGGGTCGGTATCGCGGCACTGTTGACCTTCTTCCCGATGACGGTGGCGACGCTCGACGGACTCGGGTCGGTGCCTAAAACCCACCTCGACCTCGGGCGACTCGTGGATGCACCGGCGTGGCGACTGCTGCTGTCGATCCGACTCCCGTACGCACTGCCGGAGGTGTTCACCGGGCTGAAAATCGCCACGCCGCTCGCCGTCGAGGGCGTCCTCATCGCCGAATTTCTCGCCGCGACGAAGGGTGTCGGCTTCGAACTGCTGGAGACAGCACGCCTGCTCCACACCCCGCTTTTGTTC
>NZ_JBAWAC010000544.1:0-3473 GCF_049589095.1 Haladaptatus sp.
CAATCGTTGAATAGTTGTCATCTATTCAACTATCCTCTCGAATCCCAAGTGATGCCGTCTGAATCGCGGGAACGCCCGAGAGTTCAAACCCGTCGGATACCAACAGCAACCGTGATTCGACTGCGGGACGGCATCCACATCGAGACGGACCAGACCATCGTCGCGGACGCCCGCAGCGCCGTGGGTGACGTGAACGTCGTGAGTCACGCCCACGCCGACCACACGTTTCGGACGACGCCGGAGACGGTGCTCTGTTCGGCCGAGACCGCCGCGCTCGTTCGGGCGCGGACGGGGGCGGAGTTCGAGTACACCGACACCGTTCCGGGCATCGAACTCCTTCCGGCGGGACACGTCGTCGGGTCGCGGGCGACGCTCGTCGAGGGCGAGGACGACCGCCGGTATCTGTACACCGGGGACTTCTCGACGCGCGACAGGCTGTACCTCGACGGATTCGAACCCGTTTCCGCCGACGTGTTGGTGATGGAGACGACCTACGGCGACCCGCAATATCGCTTTCCGCCCCAGAAGGAATTGGAGAGGGAGATCTGCGATTGGCTCGCCGACCACGACGAACCGCTGTTCCTGTTCGGTTACTCGCTCGGGCGGGCGGGGGAACTCCAGCATCTGGCTCGGCGGGCGACGAACCGCCCCATCGTCGTCAGCGATGCGATTGGGAAGGTGAACGAGGCCATCGAGGCGACGACGAACATCTCCTTCGACGCAGGATCGTTCGAGGCGAACGAACTCTCGGGTGACGAAATCGTCGTGCTCCCGTCCAACCGCTCCCGAACCGACTGGGTTCGGGACCTCGTCGAGCGGGTCGGCGGGTCGATGGTCGGATTTTCGGGATGGGCCGTCACGAGTTCCTATCGCTACCGCGGCGGCTACGACGCGACGTTTCCGCTCTCCGATCACTGTGATTTCGACGAACTCGTTTCGACCGTGACGGCGGTGGACCCCGAAATCGTCTACACGCAACACGGATTCGCCGACGAGTTCGCGGGGCACCTCCAGAAGCTCGGATACGACGCTCGTCCGTTGATGCGCCACCAGCGGTCGCTTCTCGACTTCGGAAGCGAGTGACTACGACGGGTAGCGTTCGATTTCCGGGGGATGGGTCCCGCCTTTCGGTTCCTGTCGCGCACGATACTTATCGGCAGTATAGTCGTCACTGTCCGGCAGTATCGCCATCACTGCCCGGCAGTATCGCCGTCACTGTCACTCGCTAGCTCGGTGGAAAGGACTACGTTCCCTTTTGCAGGCGGACGATAACAAAGCTCGTAGTTCGCGTCCCACCGTGTCGTGTTCAGCCTCCGTCGATTGATTGCCAGCGTGGTCGCCGTCGTTCTCGTCGTGAGTATTCTCTTCGTGGTGACGCTGGGCGTCTGGCCGCCCGCGTACACCGTCATCAGCGGGAGCATGTCGCCGCACGTCAACCAGACGGACGTGGTCGTGGTGATGGACAAACACCGCGTCACGCCGCCGGACAGTCGGGATGGCGTCGTTTCGGCACAGAGCGGGAAGGAGGACGGTTTCGAGACGCTCGGCGGTCCCGGCAACGTCCTCGTCTATCACCCGTACGGAAACGACTCGGCGATTCCCGTCCTCCATCGAGCGCGGTTCTGGGTCACGAAGGGCGAAAACTGGTACGACAAAGCGAACGCATCGTACGTCGCGGGTGCGGATAGCTGTGCCCAACTTCGGAACTGTCCGGCACCGCACTCGGGATTCATCACCAAAGGGGACGCGAACGGGTATTACGACCAAGCGGTCGGCATCTCCTCGCCGGTTCGTCCCGACTGGATCATCGGCGTCGCCATCGCTCGTGTCCCGAAAATCGGTAAGCTGTCACCGGCGCTCTCTCATTCCTCGAAGAACAGCGTGACGTTCACGGGGTCCCGTTCTTCACGAACTGGCTCGGGGATGGAACGGAACGGTACGGCGCTCTCACTCCTCGCGGAGGAGCGCCACACTCAACAGCTTGCCGCCCCCGCATACGGTCGATTCGCGGGTTAGCGCGTAGAGGATCCCGTCGCGGTCGGTTTCTACTTCTTGTCGAACCTCGTACGTCGCCGGGTCGTACAGGGTCCCGATGCGCTCTCCCGCCTCGACTTCGTCGCCGATTTCGTGGTTCGACTCTACGACGAACAGGCCGGAGTCGTCGGCATCGACGCGACCGAGATGATTGCGGGCAAGTATTTTCTCCCCGTTCCCCAGCGGCGATGCGGGGAGCATTCCGAGCTGTCGGCAGACGTTCGTGAGTCCGGTAAGTCCGGTTTCGACCGCGTTTTCGACGACCTCCTTGTTGTGTGCGAGCTCCGGCGTGATGGACGGGATTCCTTCGCGCGTGGCCGCGACACGGAACTTGCCACCGAAGTTGCGCTCGGACCACTCCACGTCGGCGTCGTCGCCCGCCTCTTCAGAGAGCAGGAGGTCGGTGCCGAAGGCTTCCGCCAACGCGCGTGATTCCTCGTCGCCCTCCATGAAGACGACGTGGGTCATCATGTTCGGGCTGCCGGTGTGGAGGTCCACGATGGCGTCCGCTTCGCTGGCGTACTCCCAGAGCGTCGCCGCCATGCGCTCGTGAATCGTGCCGTCGGGGTCGCCGGGCCAGACCCGGTTCATGTTCGGGTTGATGCTGTCCAACTGCTCGGGCGTGGTGTACGACACCCGGTCGAACGTGAGCGGGTCGGCGACCGGTACCGCCACGATTCGGCCCGCGAGGGTCTCCGTCTCGATCTCCTCGTGGAACCGTCGAAGCACTTCGCTTCCGTTGATTTCGCGGCCGTGCTGGGCCGCCTGCACGTAGAGGGTCGGGCCGTCTTCGGCACCTTCGTAAGTGTGTATCGTCGTTTCGAGTTCGACGCCCGACGGCAGTCGGGCGAGCGGGATTCGCTCCGCGCTGTGTCCTCCCATTGAATGCAGTACTGCGGGAGAGACACCTTGAACGTAGCGAAGTTCGTTTTCCGGTACCGTGGTTCGTGTTCGCACAGAAGATCTATAGTATAAATATATTCACCATCTAGTGAAAGTGATATGGAAGATGTGACGAACGCCATCTTTTAGCCCGGAGACGATGTCGATTCGCCTGATCAATGTACTCGCGGGAACACTTCGCCATCGGTGCCGTGGTTTCGGCGCTTCTCCTCGTTCCGCTTTCGAGTCGATTCGGTACGCCACTGCTCGCCGCCCTGTTCGTCTACGGGGTGCTGTTGAGCGTCTTCATCGATCTGGATCACTTCGTTCTCACGCGTTTCGAGACGGGCAGTTGGCGGCATCTCCGTGCATGTCTGGCGAACCCTCGGGACGCGTTCGGTGATCAGGATTGGGTGTTCGAGGACGTGGACAATGCGGAACTGGAACACCTGCGTATCCTCTCACACGTCGCCATCGGCGGCGTTCTCGTCGGCGTGTTGATCGTCCTCTGGCCGCCTGTCGCCGTCTTCACCGCCGTCGTGCTGTACATTCACGAG
>NZ_JBAWAC010000545.1:0-1865 GCF_049589095.1 Haladaptatus sp.
GGCACGAAGTGCCGACGGAGAGATGTCACTGAGCGACCGCGAGCGGGCGGGGGCTTTCGAGGTGATCTTCTCAGTAACTCCAATCACACAACCAAAACCAACCACAACTCGTACTCCCCGAACCACCAATCCTAGCCGAAGTCCGCGCGTTTATTTTCGTTCGGTACGTATCCACGCGTATGCCTGCGACGCTTGAGGTCAAGTGTACGGACGACGACTGCGAGATGGACATGTTCGAGATGCACTACACCTACGATATGCCGGACGACGTGGGAGTAGACGATTTCCAGTGCCCGTACTGCGGCGAAACCGATTGCCTCGAAGCCATCGAACTATGACGCTCCGCGACCTCGGGCGCTCGACCGTGACGGCCGTCGCATCGAAGGTCGGCCGTGCCGCGAGCAAGGTACAGGAATCACGTCCCATCCCGGCCGACCTGCTCGAAAGCGAGGACGCCTACCTCGTCGTGTTCGACGCGGCGGGTGCGACGGGAAGCGACGTGCAAGTCCGATTCGTCAAGGACTCCGTCCTCGTTCGGATCGACCGCTTCCGCGACTTCCATGAGGGGTTCGACATGGTGTTCCCCGGTCGCGGGATGTCGCTCGACGGGGAGGTCGAACTCCCGTCCGACGCGAAGGTCGATGCGAACGAAGCGACGGCGACGCTGACCGACTCGGGGACGCTCCGCGTGACCGTTCCGAAGTCCGAATAACCTACTCAACGGCCATTCCTTCCACGATTTCGAACTCCTCGTCGCCAGCGAAGCGTGTCGGATCGAACTCCGGGACGCCGCCCTCGCCGAGCACGTCCTTCGCGATGGCTTCGCCGAGCGCTGGGGAGCGCATGAACCCGTGGCCCTGCCAGCCAGCGGCGACGTAGCAGTTCGGACGGAGTTCGCCGAGCAACGGGTCGTAATCCGGTGTCGCGGTGCAGAGCCCCGCCCACGCGCGTTCGACGGTCGGTTCCGACGCCGATTCGAGTTCCGTATCCGACCCGAAATCGAGCCGGTGGGAGAGCCGTTCCTCCATGGCGGCGACGAACGCGTCGTCGCTTTCGTGTTTCCAATCGGTGGGGTCGCTCTCGACCTCCTCGGTGCCGTCCCCGGCCAGAAGTCCCTCGGGGTGTGGCCGGAGGTAGTAGCCCTCGGTGGCGTCGTACAGCATCGGCGTGTCGGCGTCGAACTCGCAGGTGAGCGCCTGCACGCGGTACGGTTTGAGCGCGACGGGGATTCCCGCCTCCGCGAACACGCGTTTCGTGTGCGACCCGGCCGCGACGACGATGGCGTCGAATGATTCGCCGGAAGCATCGCCGTCGGCTAGCGGAACGATTCGAGGGTCGTCCGACCCCTCGTCCCCCAGTCGAACACGAACCGGCGTCTCGGTTCGAATCTCAGCGCCCTCCGTCTCCGCTTTCGCTGCCATCATCCCGGCGTAGCTTCCGGGGTCGGTACAGCCCGTGTTGCGGGCGATTGCGGCGACGCCGACGTCCTCGACGTTCACCGCCGGAAACCGCTCTTTCAGTTCCGAGGCGTGGATGAACGCGATGTCGCGCCCCTGTTCGCGCATTCGAGGCACCTGCTCGCGGATCGCGGCGGCGCGCTTCTCGTCGCCGGTGCGGGCGAACCAGACGTACGGCGTCTCCACGAACTCGAACCCTCCCGTTCCGGAAAATTCACGGAAGCGCTCGATTGCCCGGCTCCCGATCCGGGCGTCCTCCGGCGCGGCGAAGGCGTCGTAGAGCACGCCCGCCGCCCGCGAGGTGCTCTCTCCTTCGTTCGGAATCTCACCCGCCTCGAACAGCGTCACGTCGGCACCGCGTGCCGCGAGGTCGTGGGCCGCCGTCAGGCCGACCGCGCCGCCGCCGAC